>CAIKKJ010000114.1 GCA_903827955.1 uncultured Verrucomicrobia subdivision 3 bacterium | reverse complement strand
GCGCCCGACCTCACGAAAAAGACGGCGGACATGCCGACGTTCGTTTCGCAGATGCGCCGTGGCCGTGAAAACGAAGCGTTCAACATCTGGGTCAACAGTGAGGCCGGCCGCGAACTGCGGAACATTGCCGCGTTTCAGAAAAACGGCGCGGCAAATTAGCCGTGAGCGCCACCATCAAGCTCTCTTCGCCCGCGACGAAAGAATTTTGGGAAATCCCCGTTCTCTTTGAGGACGGGGATTTGCTTGCCCTCGACAAGCCCGCCGGCTTGCTGACCGCGCCTGATCCCGACAACCTCGCCCGCCCCAGCCTGACGCAATTGCTCCACGACGGCATCGCCGCCGGCAAACCGTGGGCTGTCGAACGTAGCCTGGCCTACCTCAACCCTGCGCACCGTCCGGATGCAGAAGCCACCGGCGTGGTGTTGCTTGCAAAAAACAAGCCGGCCTATGTGGCGCTGGCAAATTTGTTCGGCGCGGAAAGACCCTTGCGCCACCATGTCGCGCTGGCCTGGGGCAACCCGCCGGAGAAAAGTTTTGAAGTGGATGCCAAACTCTCGCCGCACCCGCTCAAGCCCAGCCTGATGTCCGTGGATTTTCGCACCGGCAAAAAATCGCACACGCAGTTTGAAGTGCTGGAACAATTTTCCGACTGGTGTCTGCTGCGTTGCTCGCCGCAGACCGAACGCCCGCATCAGATACGCGTCCATTTGAAACACGCGGGATTTCCGATGGTCGCCGATGATCTTTATCTGGGGAAAAAACTCTGGCTCTCGCGCTTGAAAAAAGATTTCCGGCTGAAACCCGGCCGCGATGAACGCGCGCTGATTTCACGGGCCGCCTTGCACTTGGAAGAACTCACTTTGCCCCACCCCGTCACGCATGAAATCGTGACCATCAAGTGCGAGTGGCCGAAAGATTTGAAAGTCGCCGTGAAATATTTGCGGCAATACGCGACCGGCCCCAGTCGTCGCGGACTGCAAGACGAAGAATCAGAATTCGAGCGGGAATAATTTTTCTCTGTGCGCTCTGTGCCTCGGCGGCAAATCAGGAAACCGCCCAATTCAAAACCGCCTTCTGCGTGTGCAGCCGGTTTTCCGCCTGCGTGAAAATCGTGTCCGCGTGTGCCTCGAACGTCTCCGCATCAATCTCCTTGCCGCGATACGCCGGCAGACAGTGCATCACCAGGGCGCCGGGTTTGGCGAGCTTCACGAGCGGCGCGTTGATTTGATAGCCGTTGAAAATTTTGATACGCTCCGCCGCCTCCGCCTCCTTGCCCATCGAAACCCAGACGTCGGTATAAAGCATGTCCGCGCCGACAGCGGCGGCGTTCAAGTCTTCCGTGACAATAATTTTTCCTCCCGCGCGCTTCAAAATATCCGCTGACGGTTGAAATTCTTTTGGCGCGGCAATCCGTAATTCAAAACCCAGTTTCGCTGCCGCAAAAATCCACGACACCGGCATATTACACGCGCCGTCGCCGATGAAGGTGACAACCTTACCTGCGATGCTGCCGCGCAATTCTTCAAACGTAAAAATGTCCGTCAGCACCTGGCACGGATGCTCGTCGTCCGTCAGCGCATTGATGGTTGGGATTTTGGAAAACGCCGCGAACGTCTCCACGTCGCTCTGTGCAAAGGTGCGAATGACCGCGCCGTGGATCATGCGACCCAGCACGCGCGCCGTGTCTTCGATGGGTTCGCCGCGACCGAGTTGAATGTCGTTCGCGCTCAAAAACATCACCTGCCCACCCAACTCGCGGATGCCGGTCTCGAAGGAAACCCTCGTCCGCGTTGAGGATTTGGAAAAAATCAGCGCCCACGTCTGCCCCGCGAGCGGCTGCGTTTTGTGCGCGCCACGCGTCTGCTTGAAAGTTTTGGCGTCGCGCAGGATGGTTTCAAAATCCGCGCGCGGCAATTTTTCCAATGACAACAAGTGTTTCATGCTTCAAAAAATTTCGGGAAGGTTCCACCCAAAGAAAATTTTATATCCGAATCGAATCGCCGCGTCACTTCTTTTTCTTGGCCGCGTCCGCCGCGCGCCAGAGATACCACGCCGCCGTCGTGCCGTGCGGCCGCCAGCGTTCGCCGAATTTGAGCAGGGCTTTGGGCTTGGGCATCGCGCGTTTTTTGTAGGCGAGGCGGAAGCCGTTGCGCACGCCAAAATCATCCACCGGCAGCACATCCGCGCGACCCAGTTGGAAAATCAACAGCATCTCCACCGTCCAGCGGCCGACGCCGCGCGCGGCGGTCAGGCGCTCGATGATCTCCTCGTCGCTCATCCTTTCAATTTTCCGCGACGAGGGAATCGTCCCGTCCAAAGTCTTCGCCGCGATGTCGCGGATGGCGGCGATTTTGGAAAACGAAAAACCGCACGCGCGGATTTGCGCGTCGGTCACATTCGCCAAATCTTCCGGCTTGGGAAATTTCCGTTTCGGAAATAGCTTGATGAACCGCGAGAGAATCGTGTTCGCCGCCGTGCCGTTGAGCTGCTGGTGCCCGACCGCCTGCACGAGCGATTGAAACGGCGAGCGCCGTGGCTCGTGCTCCAGCTTGCACGCGCCGATTGCGGCGATGAGTTTTTTCATCACCGGGTCGGCGGCGGAAAGATGTTTGATGGCGGCGGCGGTCATAGTTTCAGTGTAGCGGCGATGTTCTAATTTCAAAATCCTGGTGGGGCGAGCGTCCTCGCGAGCCATCGCGCGGTTGGATGGTTAAAGGATCGCGGGGAAGCTCGCCCCATCGAAAACCGCCGAAGTTTTCGCGGCGGAAATCTTATTCCCCCTGCGCCGAGAGCAGAGAGATCG
>CAIKKJ010000113.1 GCA_903827955.1 uncultured Verrucomicrobia subdivision 3 bacterium | reverse complement strand
CCTGCCGCCTTACATCGAACGTCACGGTGAAAAGGCTGAAGATCGCGAGCGTTATCAAACGGTTTTTGCTCAAGCCGACGGTTCCGTGGCCGCGCCGACAGCGGGGCTGCATTTCACACCGGAAATTCTGGAAAAAATCCAAGCACAAGGCGTGAAAATTTGCTTCGTCACGCTGCATGTTGGCGCAGGAACTTTTCTGCCGGTGAAAACTGAAAACATCGCCGACCACAAGATGCACAGCGAGCGTTTTGAAATCGGCGCGGAGACAGTTTCGGTGGTGAACGACGCGAAAAAATCCGGAAAAAAAATCGTCGCCGTCGGCACCACCGCCACGCGCACGCTGGAAACCGTGGCGCGGCTGAACGCAGGAAAACTCAATATTTGCAATGGTAAAACGGACATCTTCCTTTTTCCGACGGCAAAGTTTCAAATCGTGGACGCGCTGCTCACCAATTTTCATCTGCCGGAATCCACGCTACTGATGCTGGTCAGCGCATTCGCCGCGCCGGGTGAAAAAACAGCCGGGCGCGAACTGATTTTGGCTGCCTACTCGGAAGCGATCCATGAGCGCTACCGCTTTTTTAGTTACGGCGATGCGATGTTCATTTTATGAAGTCAGATGCCAGAATTCAGAAGCCAGAATTGCCATTCGTGTTCCTCAACATGGCGATGACAGCCGATGGAAAAATCGCGACGGCAAACCGCGCGGTGCATTCTTTTGGCAGCTCACGGGATTTAGAACAGCTTTACAAATTACGCGCCACGGCGGACGCGATTCTTTGTGGAGCGCGAACGGTGGAGATTTCTGAAGCCACGCTCGGCAATGGTGGCGAAAAATTCCGGCGGCAGCGGTTGAAGCACGGGCTGACGGAATTCCCCATTCGCATCATCGTCAGCGGCAGCGGCTCAATAAATCCGGCGGCCAAGATTTTTCAAAAACATTTTTCTCCGCTCATTATTTTAACGACAAAACGCGCCCCGGCCAAAAAACTGTCTCAATTACGCAGACTGGCGGACTCGGTGGAAATATTCGGTGAAAAGGAAATCAATTTCCACGCCGCGCTGCCTTGGCTGCGGAAAAAATACGGCGTAAAACGGCTTTTATGCGAGGGCGGCGGGGAATTGAATGACGCGCTGTTTCGCGCAGATTTAGTGGATGAAATCAACCTGACCATCTGCCCAAAAATCTTTGGCGACCGCACCGCGCCGACGATTGCGGAGGGGAAAGGTTTTTCAAAATTACAGTTGACAGCGAATTACCGATTACAGTCCATGCGGGATTTCAAGGGCGAGTTATTCACCGTGTTTTTACGGGCCTAAATTGACCGATCGCTCAAAAAACAAGGCGTTTTTCTCAAAAAGTCCTAAAGTGTCCGACGTTTCTGACGCCTACCGCCATCCGGTTGGCAAAACGACTTGGCTGCGCCAAACAAAACGGGCGGGTTTCTTGCGAAACCCGCCCGTGCCGTTGGCATTTCAAACTACCCGCTCCTTACGGCTGGCGCAGGAGATAGAACCGCGTGGTGTTCGTCGCGGGAGCCGGGTCGGTAAACTGGTAGTTTCCGGAGCTGGCTGGGCTTTCCACGGCCGTGCCGATGACGGGCCAAGTTGCCTTGGGTGCGCTGACCTTGTTCGTCGCTAGGATCGAGAACGTCAATCCGGGCGTGTTGGTGAAGGTGAACGTGGCAGCGGACGAACCTCCGCCGGTCAAGCGAACGGAGCCGGGAGCGATGTTCAGCGGCGTGCTGACCGTGCCGACGACACTAGCGGCGGCACTGAAACTCACGTTGTCAATCGCCACGTCTTGCGCCGTGCCGAGCGTAGTCGCCTGCCAAACGAGCCAGAGCGTGGTGTTCGGCGGCCAGTTGGTGATGACGAGGTTCGTGACGCTGATGCTGACTTGGTTTGCTAACAACGTGCCGTCGTTGATGGTCGTGTTCGTGGAGGTCGGGAAGGAGACATTTAGTGCGGGAACATTGTAGAGCGTGTTGCCGCTGATGTTGTCAATGCCCGCGCTCCAGTCGCCCGATCCCGGCAAAAAACTTGCGCCCGTGCCGAGCGGGTCAATGGCGTAGCCAAAATGCAGCACCTGCTGGTTCGGATTATTGCGCCAAAGTTCACCGGTGTAGCTCAAGGTAATGACGGTGTTCGTATTCGTGCTGGTGTTGACGAGGGCGACGCTGAAGCAGTCAACGCCCGTCTTGGTGGTGGCCACCAGACCGAGGGCGCGGTTGGTGACGCCGGCGAGCGATGTGCCATCGGCGACGTAGTTCAACCCGTTGTTGACGATAGCGCCCTGACTTTGGTCGCCGCGCGTGGCGGAAATGACCATCGTGCTCTGACACCAGCCATACCAGCCGGACATTTTATTTGTGAGACCAAAGCCACCGATGCCACCGGTCGTAAACACGGGGAAACCGAAATCCAGCGGGTTGTCCACCGAGTAGCTCAACGTGCCGACGATGGCGGCGTTGGCGTTGCCGTTGGCGAGCACAATTGGATTTGTCGGATTCGCGGCATTGATGCCGGCGAGATTGGTCACGGCATAATTGATTGTCAACGGATTGCCGCCTTCAGCGCTGCTGCCAGCTGGAATTGGCAGCGTGTTGAAGTCTTGTTTGTAAACCTGGTTGGAATAATTCACAAACGTGTGCGACGGCGCAACGGAAGCAAAAAGCGCCGCGGGCGTGCTGGTGATAGAACCGCCGGGGTTGCTGACGACGATGACGTAGTTCGTGGCATCCGCCGCAGCATTCACAGCCACGGTGAGCGTGGCGGTGGCCGTGCCGCTGAAGTCGCCGCTGTCGGTGAGTGCCTTCAACGTGGTTCCGGACAACGTGGTCTTGGTCGAGGTATACCATTTGTAAGTCAGCAACTGGCCGTAAGCAGAAACGGTGTTGTTAATGGTCTTGCCAAAAAAGGTCGTGAATGATTGCGGCGGCGCGATGAAAACTGGCGGGGCGTAAAGCAAAGTGAGCTTGGCCGCCGTGTTGCTCGCGGAGCCGGCAAGGTTGGTGACGGTGATGGAATAATTTCCCGCGTCCGCCAGCGCCGCTTGCTGAATGGTGAGGGCGTTGCTGGCTGTGCCACTCAAGGTGGAACCATTCGCGGTCGAGCCGTCAGCCAAAAGGCTGCCGTTGTAATACCATTGATAGCCGCCTTTCGGATCCGTGCCGGTGACAAGGGCGGTGAGCGTGACGTTGTTGCCGACAAAATTCGTGACGTTTTGCAACGTGATGACGGGCGGCACGGGCGAAGCATTTACCGTCAAGATAGCAACCGAGCTAGTGACGGAGCCGTAGAAATCAGACGCCACGCAACGGTAAGCGAAGTTGTTCATGCTGGTCTGCACTGCGCTTAAGTTCAACGCCGAAGCAGTTTGGCCAACAAGGTCGGTTCCGTTTTGTTGCCACTGATAAGTGATGCCGCCCGTGACGGAGGCGCTCACGGTGGCGCTGACTGCAAAGCTTACGTTGTCACCAGCCGCCGCAGACCAGTTGGCCGGATTGTTGACGATGAGCGGACGCAGGTCAGGTGTGAAGGCGACAGATTTAAAAACGATGTTGGTCTGGAAACCGCCGTTGACGTCGTAGCCGGGTTTGGCCACGGTCGTCAAAATATTCATGTTCGTCGTGACGATGATGGCTGAGCCGTCTTGAACAGTGTTCGTGTCGTTGATGCGAATAACGCGGTTGCCGTAGTAAGTCTGGCTGCTGTTCACACCGCTGTCGGAAGTCGTCGCATAAATGACCGGGTTGGCGCCATTCCAATCCACGGTGACGCTGAAACAGCCGACCAGCGTGTTGGTGCTGGCGGAGTTGGTCATGATGCCGTTGGTCAGACCAAAGTAACCGGGGATGGCCAGGTTGTAGGCAAGTTTCCAGGACAAACCGGAACGGATATATTTTTGGATGCCGCCGGAACCGGTGGCGTTTTTGCTGCCGTCGTCCGCGATGTAGGCGATGGTCTGCTGCGGATTGATGTCAAAGCCGATGCAGTTGGTGTAGCGAGAATCCGCGGCCAAATACAAGTGCAGGAATGAAGCCGAGGCGGGCAGCGGCGCGGGGTTGTTGAAAAAATCAACGCAGGTATAAATACCCGCCGGATAAAGATTCACAGATTCCGCGCCTTTCACCGTGTTATACAAAACGTGGTTGATGACTTTGGAGCAGGAAGTCAGGGCGATGTTCTGAAATTGAACCGGATCGCTGCCGGCCGACGCCGCATCATAATAAAGACTGCCGTAGCCGTTGCCGCAGCCCCAGAAATGTCCTGCGCCATCGGTCGCCACGCCACGCGGATTGGTTTTGCCGGTGGCCGTGCCATACCATTTTGTGCCGCGATACACCGTGGTGTAATTGGTGAACGCATCAATCGTCGCCACGCCGCGGTCGTAGCTTAAGTTCGACGGCGCAGTCTGTCCGCCGGTGACGACGGAAAGAATGTCACCCGCGTAACCCGCAAATGTCAGCAAGCTGCGGTCATCGGACAAAGTCAAATTACCTTCCGTGCCAGCGTTGCCGTTGACCATGATGCCGTTGTAGCCGTTGGTCGGACACGCAAGCAACACCGCCGGGTTCGTCTGGTCGGATTTGTTTGGGTCAAACTGGCAAATGAAAACCTGGCTCTGGCGGCTACCCCACAAGTCCGACGCCGTATAATTCGTGATACCGGTAATCGCGCCGAGCGGCAGGCAGCGATTCGTCGCGCCATCGCCGAAACGGATTACAGCGAGCTGCCCCGGCGTGAACACGGCGGGCGTTTGAGCGTTCGCAGCCAACGCCATCAAGGCGCTGGCGGCGGTGAGGAGGAATAATTTTTTCATTTTTTGGTGGTTGGAGTGTTTATTAAGTTTAGCGCCACCATTATCGCCAGCCGCATGACGGACAAATGGCGTTTGTGTGACATTCAGGTGAACTCACCACAAAAAACACGCTTAAATATTTTTGTCACAGTATCGTCACATACCCGCCACGTATTCGCCACACGCCGCCCTCAGAATTCAGCGGTCGGCAGAAATAATTTCCACTCAAAAATGAAAACCAACCGCCAATCATGCGTTCGGCACGGCTTTACGCTGATCGAACTCCTCGTCGTCATCGCCATCATCGCCATTCTCGCGGCGATGCTGCTGCCGGCGCTCTCTAAGGCCAAGGCCAAGGCACAGCAAATCGGCAGCTTGAACAACATGAAGCAATGGGCACTCGCCCAGACCTTGTATGTGGACGACTTCAATCAAATTTTGCCGATGACGAAGATCCCCACCGGCACGCCCGGATTTTCCGGCAGCGAAGACACGCCGAACTGGCTCGACCTGACCAGCGTTGAATTTCTCAACCGCCAGAACGGAACCAGCTACGGCCGCGATGCATGGTTCAACGCCCTGCCTACCTACATCCACAATGATCCGCTTTACATGATCGCGGTCAAAGGCACGGACGCGATGAAGAGTTTTTATTCCGGCAAAAATATTTTCTGGTGTCCCACCGCCGCCTCCCAGCCGCTCGACCCGAGCATTTCCCAATCCCAACAAGTTGCCGACCGCGCGCTGTTCTCCTACGGCATCAACTCCAAGCGCGTGGACCCGGACGCAGCGGACAAGCGCCCGCTCAAGCTCACCTCCATCCGCAATCCATCCATCACCGTCGCCTTTTCGGAAAACCGGATGCGCACGGATGACACGCCCTATTTCGGCGATCCGGCCAAAGCCCAGACGCTCGGCAGTCCGCAGTGCTACACCACGCGCTTCTCCGGCCGCCACAATAAAATGGGCAACATCTCCTTCGATGACGGCCACGCGGCCGGTTTCAAATACGATTACGTCGTGCTCCCGCAAAACGGCAACGGCAAGCTCGCCGCTGATCCCGGCCGGCCGGACATCAGCTGGACTTGGGATGGACACACCGTTCCGTAAAATTTATTTTCGCCATATGAATTTTTTTCCGCGCCGCTCAATCGCCGCCAGCCTCGCCGTCGCGCTGTTCACCGCCACTGCGTTTGCCAAGGAAAGCGCACTGCATTTTCTGCCGGCCGGCCAGCCGGATGCCGCCACGCTGCTTGCGCCGCCGCCGTTGATTGATTCCGTCGAACAGGCCGCCGAAATGGAAACCGTCCGGTCCGTTTATCACGCCGCCAGCGACGACGACAAGAATGCCGCCTACGCGGAAAAGAAATTTTCCGTCTTCAACTTCACCGCTGCCGTCGGCCCATTTTTTGTGGCGACGAACCTGCCCAAAACCGCCGCTTTTTTTGAAAAAGTGCAGCTCGATGCCGAGACCGTGACCGACCTTGGCAAAGATTTTTTCCAACGTCCGCGCCCCTTCACCACCGACACCAACCTCGCCAACGGCAAGCTGGAAAAAAGCTTCAGCTATCCTAGCGGCCATTCCACCGAGAGCATGGTGCTCGCGCTCGTCCTCGCCGAGGCTTTGCCCGAAAAGCACGAAGCCATCATCGCCCACGCCCGGCTCATGGGCTGGCATCGTGTGCAAATCGCGCGGCATTATCCGGCAGATATTTTTGCCGGCCGCACGCTCGCCCAGGCCATCGCCCGGCAGTTCAAATCGAACGATGAATTTGCCAAGGAATTCGCCGAGGTAAAAAAAGAAATTGCCGCCGCCCAAGCCGCCGCGAAAAATTAAAATTTGCCGGGGCAAAACACCGCGCGCCGGAAATTTTCCGGCGCGCTTTTTGTTTGTCCCAAGGCGTCACCGCACATAGATGCGATGGCTGCGCGGATGATTCAGGCGTATGGTCTGCTCACTTCCAGCCCGGTGACGCGCGCATTGTCGTTTGACAACTGCCGTCCGAGGCTGGATTTTTTAACCAGTCACGCAGCAATTTGAATTGTGAAACGATTTTTGCCCTCCTGCACCGCCGTTGTCTTGCGGATGTCTTTATCTTTCCTGCTCCTCGCGGGCGGCGGCCTGACCGCGCGCGCCGAGACGATGCTCCAGCTGTTCAATATGAGCTGGACGGACGTGACGAAAAAAATGCCGGAGATTGCCGAAGCGGGCTACGACGCGCTCTGGTTACCACCGCCAGCCAAAGGCAGCAGCGTGTATTCCATCGGCTATGATTTGTTTGATCCGTATGACCTCGGTGACATCAACCAGTCGGGGACAACGGCCACACACTGGGGCACCAAAGCGCAATTGCAGGAACTCGTCCGCACGGCGCATCGCTTCGGCATCCGCGTTTATTTTGACAACGTGATGAATCATCGCGCGTTCACGGTGCCGGGTTATGACAGCAACACGCCGACGAACTTTTATCCCGGACTGCGGCCCCAAGATTTTCACCTCCAGACCTCCGGAAATTTTTTCCGCAACTGGCCAAGCGTCCAGGACTACAACAACCAATTTGATGTGCAGTATCAATCGCTCGGCGGATTAATCGACCTCGCGACGGAGCCGGGCAGCGTGAATGGAAATTTTGGCGCGAACACCGGCAACACCACCACGAAACCGAACTTCATCCGCCAGCCCGGCCAGAATCAATTTTACATGGATGCGACCAAACCAGCGATCAACGGCAGTCCTTGGCATCCCTTCAACGGCGCGAACGGCACGCTGGTCAGTGAAGACGTCAACTCCTACACCATCCGGGCGGCGCTCTACACGATGGATCAGACGAAGTGCGACGGCTTTCGACTCGACGCGGTGAAGCACATTCCCTCAGCGTTTTTTGGCTCCGATGCCGGGGCTAACACATTTTCCAGCGAGACCACTTTCAGCGGCTACACCGGAGCGATTCAAGCGATGTATGATTTCGTTCACGGCTACGGCACCAATGTTTTAGGCAACGGCTACAACGAAGCGGATGGCAATCGCAACAGCCTTTTCGACACCGAATCCACGCGCAACGACGCCATGATTTTTGGCGAACACCTCGGCCAACCGCCGACGTATGACGAATATCTCCGACGCGGCATGCGACTTTTGAACTCACCGTTGCGCGATAAAATGAACGATGCACTGAACGGAAATTCTTCACTCGCCGGTTTGGATTCGCGCGACTACACGCCCTACTTCGGTGCGTTCAGCCCGGCGCAGAGTGTGATGTTCGCGCAGAGCCATGACGCCAGCGGCAGTTACGCGGCGCGGCGAGAAATGCAGAACGCATATTATATGATGCACGAAGGCATGGCCGTGATTTACTCGGACGGCTACAACTATTCCGCCGCGCCAAATTATTTTCCGTCCATCGCCTATGCCAACTATCTCGGCGAATACGGCGACAACCAGATGCCAGACATCTGCTATTTGCACAACCAGCTCGCGCGTGGCGGAACGTGGTCGCGTTGGAGTGATTACAACGTCGTCGCCTTCGAGCGCTACGATTACCGCGAGGGCAGCGCAGCGCAGGATCAGGATGTCTGTCTGTTCGTGATGAATGACAAAACCAGTTTCCCCGGCGACGTCATGTTCATCGACAACATCGGCGATGTGTTGCCCGGAGCTTCACTTCCGCCCGGCGCTAACGGCACGAACCAAGGATTGGCCGTGCAGTTCCCGCCCGGAGCAGTTTTGTCGCAACTGGCCACTTCCACTCCCGGCTACGACCGAACGTTTAAAAAAGTCACGGTTCGCGCGGCGACGAATTCCAAGACCACGGCGCAGAACAGCGGCGGCAGCATCGTTTATGTCGGCAACCAAACCATTCCGGCGAACGGCGGTGCCATTGAAATTATTGTGCCGAGCGGCGGCTGGGTAATTTATGGTTATCAATGGCCGGAGGCGAGCCGCGCCAATGTTTCCACGAACGCGATCATCTTCAAGCAGGGCGGCAATGAAGTTCCCCACATCACCGTGACGCGCAAAGATGGCGTGAACGGCGACACGAATGGTTACAATCCGGTTTTCCCGTTCAAAATGCGCGGCAGCGTGGACGGTTTCGGCAATGTCATCGGTGGCACGCACGTCGCGAACCTGACTTACGCGATTGATATTCCTGTGGTGACGAATGCGAACTTCGACATCATCGCCCGCAGCGACGCTTCCTCCGCAAACACGTTAGTGAAACTCGATGGCGGAGTGGATTTGAACAGTCAGATGGGATTTGGCCCGACGAATTTCAACGGCACCGCGCCGACCAACTTTCTCGATTTGCGCGATAACAAGCCCGGCTACGCCTCGGATGTTTTTCTCGGCTACGAACAAACGGCGTTTCAGTTCCGCGATAATCCGGAAAAATTTGCAGCGAAAAATACGCTGAGTAACAACATCATTTCTCTCGGCGCCGAGACGTATTACTACACCGTGGGCGGAACGAATCTCATTGTTCCCGGTTCCGGTTTTGGTCAAGGCATGGCCCAGACGGCGGCGTTCATCTATCACGATCCGGCCGATGCGGTCACGGCGACCAACAACGCCAAACCCACGCAGCGTTTCCCGTTTGCGCCCACCAACAATCAGCCGGTGGATATTTTTGTGAAGATCGGTTACGCGAATTACATCAATACCTGTTTCATTTATTACACCACGGACGGCACCAATCCGGAGGGCGCGTTCGGCGTTGGCAAAGGCACGACGCGCGTGGTGCAGGCTTTATATCTCGCGGCGGATAACCCCACTGGGGCAATCGATTGGTGGAAGGTGACGATTCCCGGGCAACCGCTCGGCACACAAGTGCGTTACAAAGTGGGCACGTTTTACGGCGGCAGCGGCGGTAGTGTTTATGCCGGCGCCAGCGGTCTGCCAATCGCTGACTCCGAATCTACGGGCGCCAAACTTTACGGCCTGACGCAAGCGGCGATCACGAATTTCAACCCGACCACTGCAATCATCTGGCAGCACAACGACCTTAACCCAAGCAACACGAGCATCGGTTTGCAGTCGGGTTTTCACATCGTGCGCGCTCGGTCATTCCTGCCGCGCACCAATCAGTCGTCGTCCTACAACACTTTTCTGCAAACGTTTTATTACGACGGGGCGCTGCCGACCGGCGCGATTCCGTTTCCAGCGAACGCCTCCACCATAGGCGCAAATTCTTACACAGTCGTCGTTCGCGCCGACAGCACGGTCACGGGCGTGGATTTCAACATTCAGGACAGCGATGCGAACAATGACGATTCCATCACCGGCAAGGCCAATGGCAACGGCACAAACATATTTGTCGCGGCCACGGCGGTGACGCCGGACGCGAGTATCAGTGCAACCTACCCGAACTATCCACAGGAATTCCGGTTTGTTTACACGAACATTCCGACCAGCGGCAGCGCCAATATCATCGTTCGCCTGAAAGAGTTTGCCACCGCCGTCTATCCAAACCGTGTGACGCTGCTCACTAACACCGTGAACACGCTAGCCCCCGCGCAAACCGTCACCATCGCGAGCCTCGGCACAAACGGCACGGTGCTCACTTACAGCTCCAACGTGACCTACCTCGTGCAAACCTGCTTCAGCAGCTCGCTCACAGCGAACCGCACAAATTTCAACATCCTCATCAATGGCGTGCTCCAACCGCAGGCAAATTATTTCTTCCAACCCGCCGGTGGCAACAATGCCTGGTGTCCCGGCGCCCGCACGGTGCAGTTCAATTGGAACAACCCCGCGCTGGGCACCAACCTCGTGCAGGTCATCTACACCAACGCCGCCACGCCCATCAGCGACAGCCGCCTCGTCATCGTCGCGCCGCCGCTGCGAATCTCCGGCCTCGACAACAACAATCAACAAGTCGTGTGGGACAGCGCGCCGGGCGTCAACTATCAGGTCTTTGCCACGACAAATCTACTCGTGCCATTCACCGCCATTAGCGACCCGATTCAAGCCGCCGGTTCCTCGACATTTTTTTACGACCCGAATCCCGCAGGGCAAAAGTTTTACCAAGTAGTGCAGTTGCCGTGAGCCGTCGCACATTTTTATGAATATTTCTTTGAATCGACGCGCACTGGTGTTTGCCGTTGCGGTCTTTTTTTCTGCCACCCTTTTCTCCAAAGCCGGGTTAGCCACCTGCTGGCACATCCCCGACAATACCAGCGATCTCGGCTTCAACATGCGGAATCCCGAGACCGCCATCGGCGCAAGCACGGCGGTGAAGTTCTACACTGGCGTCTGGAAATGGAATGGCGCGCAGCTTTGCAACCAGACCGGCGGCACGCTGTTTTACAAAACCACGTCACAAAGCGCGTGGAGCAGCACCAATTTTTCCTTTTACTCGAACGTGATGGCCTCGGGTGGCACCAACAACCAATACTGGCAAATGGCTTTACCCGGCGGCACTTTCAACGGCGGCGACACGGTGCAGTATTTTTTCCTGCTCACCTTCGACGGCTTCGGCGGCATATCCAACACCTGGCTTTACGGCAACAACGCTGGCAGCACGGCCACTGCCACGTCAAATACGGCGGCGGCGAGTCCGTTCACCTTCACCGTCACGAATGCCATTGGCACACCGGTCCTGACAGTCAATGGTGTGAACGCGGACTACACCACGACGCACGTGTTCGTGAACGAGCTGAACAACGATGCCGCGCCCCTCACGATGGTTTTCACGCCCAATGGGGGCACGGT
>CAIKKJ010000112.1 GCA_903827955.1 uncultured Verrucomicrobia subdivision 3 bacterium | reverse complement strand
TTATATCGAGGGCTTCTATAATACTCGGCGGTTCCACAGCGCCTTGGATTATCAATCTCCTGTGGATTTTGAAAACCAGTTCAGTTAAACATTAACCAAGCACTCCGCTTTACCTGTCCACGTTTTCGAAGAAAGATCAAGAAAGATCAGTGAGTCCAACCACGTTCGTTCCGCCCTGCGCTCCGCTCCGGGCGGGGACAGCGCAGCGCGCTGTCCCTACCCTACCAAATTCGTCCGCAGGCCGAAATTCCGCAGGCTTGATTTTTGTAAGGTGCGCGTATATTTCCCCGCGATGTTCGCCCCGTCGGAAATCATCCACGAATCCCAACAGCTCGCGCTGCTGGCGGAATTGCTGCTGCGCTGGCGTGATGTCCCGCTGTATCGCGAGCTGTTATCGCGGTGTCCGCAGCCAGACCTTGATTGTTTCCGCCGCCTGCCGTTTCTCGCCAAGCCGGCGATGCGCGATAATTTTCCTCGTAATTTTCTCGGCGAGCCGGCCATGCTCGATACGCTGCTCGCGCAGGGGTTGGTCGAATTGGAGCACACTTCCGGCACCACGTCGGAACGGCTGCCGGTGATCTTTGCGACCGGCTGGTGGAACACCCAGGAGGAACGCGCGCTGCGATTGAATGCCAACGTCGCCAAAATTCTCGACGCCCATCCCGGCGCGCGCCGCGCCACCATCACCTCGCCATCGTGCAACGGCCTGACGTGCCCCACGGCGTGGATGTCGCGCGAGCAGCGCATCATCGGGCACGCGCTGTTTGTGAACCTCCAGCGCATCCCGTTCCTGCTCGCGGACGCCGAGCGCGCGCGCATGGCGCAGGAGATTGTCGAGTGGCGACCAGTCTTTCTGGACACGGATCCGGTGCACGCCGTCTGGTTGGCGCTTTACTGCGAGCGGCAGGGAATAAAATTTCCGACACTGAAATTTATTTTGGGCAGCTACGAATTTGTCAGCGTCGTGCACAAAAAAATCATCGCCCGCGTCTTTGGTGTGCCGGTTTTGAATCTATACGGCTCCACGGAAACAGGCCATCTGCTCATGGAAAATGAGCGCGGCGAATTGAAGGCCAGTCTCGACACGGCGTTTCTTGAAATAATTACTGCCGACGCGCGCGGTATCGGCGACCTCGTGGTCACGACCTTGAGCAATGACTACATGCCGTTGCTGCGTTACCGCATCGGCGACCTCGCCGAAAAAATTTCGTCGCCGGGCGGATCGCGCTACGTCGTCCACGGCCGCACGAAGGATGCTTTGCAAGCTGCCGATGGCTCGCGCGTGACGACGTGGCAGGTGGATCAATGTTTTGCGGATGCCGATGGCATCGCGCATTACGAACTGCGGCAAATTGAAAACGGCCGCACCGAGCTGCGTTACATCGCGGACGTCCAACCGCCGGCGGAAAAAACCTTGAGTGCCATCACCGCCCGGCTGGAGGCACTACTGCAATTGCACGAAAAAATTTCCGCCTCCGCCCTGCCCACGCTCGTGCCTGCTGCCTCGGGAAAATTCCGGCTGACATGCCGCATCGCGAGCGATACAGTGCCGGCATGAAATCCATTTTTGCCATCGCCGCGCTTTCCGTTTGCCTGGCCCGCATCGCCATCGCCCAAGCCGAGGAGGGCTACACCAGTTTGTTCGACGGCAAAACCTTTGCCGGGTGGAAGACCGCCGAGGAACACACCAACACTTGGAGCATTGAGGACGGTTCGCTGGTGGCGCACGGCGACCGCTGCCATCTGTTTTACGTCGGCGACGCGCAGCCGTTCAAAAATTTCGAGCTGAAGGTGGACGTCATGACCGCGCCGCATTCCAACGGCGGGATTTATTTTCACACGCACTACCAGACCACCGGCTGGCCGACGAACGGTTTTGAATCGCAAGTCAACGTTTCGCACGGCGACTGGAAAAAGACCGGCAGCCTCTACGACGTAGCCAATCTCGGCAACACGCCCGCCAAGGACAACGAATGGTGGACGCAAACCATCACCGTGTCGGGCAACAAAATGACCTGCAAAATCAACGACATCGTGGTGCTGGAATACACCGAGCCGTCGGGCGCGCAGCCGGGCAAACAATTTACGCGCAAGCTGGCGGAAGGCACGTTTGCGTTACAGGCGCACGACCCTAAGAGCGTGGTTCACTACAAAAACATCCGCGTGAAACGGCTGGATTAAGCCTCGCGCTTAAAACCAGACGTAAACGTAAACGGAGAAGCTCACTGCCGCCAGCCCCGCCGCGGCCGCTACGGACCACAGGAAATTTTTCTGCCGTGCCGCAATCGCAAACGTGGAGATGATCACCGCCATCTGCGCCGCGAGCATGCCGAAGAAAAATTTTCCGCTGCGCTTGTGGTGGCGTTCGGCGGAGATGTTTTCCTGGCGCACTTGCAGTTCCAGCAGTTTGCCAATGGTGGCGTTGAGCGCGGACTCCGCGTCATAGCGGTCGGCGCGATAACGGAAACAGGCGGCATTGAACGCGCGCAATTTTTCCTTGTAGAAGGAGAGAAATACCGGTTTGAGTTCAATGTTGATGGTGCGATCAAGCGGCTTGATGACTTTGTCGTAGTCCAGCGCGTCCTGGCGCGCGGTGGCCAGTGCGGCAGCCAATTTTTCAGGGCTGATTTTCAACAGCACCGCGGCGATTTCCGCATCCGATTTCTGTTGATCCAGAGCGTCCAACGCGGCTTTAACATCGGCCTCCGGCTTGGTAACCAGCGGCACCGGCGCTTGTCCGCCAAAGAGTGCGCGAAACGCCTCGTGGCTGATTTTTTGTTCCAGCAATTCGCTTTCAAGGGAGAGTGTATCCACGCTGCCCTCGGTTGATTCAAAGGAATCACGATTGATGGCACTCCGCATTTTCTTGGCCTGAAAATAGCCCCACTGGTCGCCGGCCTTGGACTGGAGCTGCGCGGCCGCCGAGCGGTCGTATTGCGCCTTGGTCATCTCGCTGGAGGCGAGGCCGGCCAGCATCGTGGCGATGACGGTCATGATGATGGGCGTCGCGCCCAGGATTTTGCCCCACTTGGACTGCGGGAGTTCCTTTTTCAAATCTTCCGGGATGACAATTTTAGGAGCCATAAATTTTTTCAACTCTAGCAAACACTTTTCATTTTGCCAGCCCGCGTGTGTTTCGTGTATTTCGTGTTTGAAAATGGAAGCCATCTGGAACACGCCCGCCGTCATCGCGCACACGCAACGGCTCGCGCGCAGCCTGAAACATTTCACGCAACGCGATTTGCTAGCAGAAAATTTTTCAGCGGTGGAACTTGCCAAAAATATTTTCCACGCGCCGTTCGTCCTCGTCTCGCACGGCACGGAAGCTGATCCAGTTTTGAATTACGGCAACGCCGCCGCGCTCGCGCTCTGGGAAATGCCGTGGGCGGAACTCACGCGCACGCCGTCGCGCCTGACCGCCGAGGCTCCCAACCGCGAGGAGCGCGCCCGCCTGCTTACGGCGGTCACGGCGAACGGTTTCATTGACAATTATTCCGGCATTCGCATTTCAAAAACCGGCCGCCGCTTCCGCATCGCGCAGGCGACGGTTTGGAATCTGCTCGATGAACGCGGAACATTTTCCGGCCAGGCGGCGATGTTTTCGCGCTGGGAATTTCTTTGAGCGCGTCGCGCTGGTCTGCTTCAATTGGCCGCGTGACGCCGCCTGCCAACGAAACGCCTGCCAAACATTTTATGCGTCAGCCGGAATGGCTCGCGGCCATCGTCATCACGCTCACAGTCATTGGATTTCATTTTTATTTTCTGCTCCACGCCGGCGGTTGCTGGCGCGACGAGGTGAACCTGCTCAACGTCGCCACGCAACATTCCATCGCCGAAATGACCCGCGACTCGTTTCCGCTGCTCATGCCGTTGCTCGTAAAAATCTGGACCGCGCTCGGCCTCGGTGCGACGGACATCAACCTGCGCTTGCTCGGCACGCTCATCGGCCTTGGCGGCGTCGCGTCGCTCTGGCTCGCGGCGTGGACGGCGCGGCGCTCGCCCCCGCTCATCGGCCTCGCGCTCTTCGCACTGAACAGCACGGCGATCACTTTCGGCGACGAGCTGCGCGCCTACGGCCTCGGCAGTTTGATGATTGCGCTGCTCTTCGCGGCGGCGGTTTCTTTTCTGAAACAGCCGTCCGTAAAACGCGCAATGTTGACAGCCCTGTTCGCCGTGCTGGCAGTGCAATCGCTTTTCCACAACGCCGTCCTCGTCGGCGCGATTTGCTTAAGCGCAGCGGCGGTTTGCGCGCGGCGAAAAAATCTTTATGCCGCCGGTCAAATGCTCGCGTCGAGATTCATCGCGGCGGTTTCGCTGCTACCTTACGTTCAAAACTTCGTCGCCGGACGCGAAACGGTAGCGGTGCTGCGGACGGGTTTTTCGTGGCCGAGGTTCTTTCACGAGCTGGAAAACGCCGTTGGTTTTCCGTGGGCGTCGTTTGTTTATGTCTGGGCGTTGCTCGCGGTCGCAGTGATTTTTCTGGCGGCGAAAAGTTTCAAAGGGAAGCCGCCGGAAAAATCCACGGAAAAAATTTCAGTTGCCGATGTGCAACTGTTCGCCGGGGCCACCTTGCTTTTCGCTGTAGCGGGCTTTCTGAGTTTTCTCTGGCTCACCGCGCTGCCCGGCCAGCCGTGGTATTTTCTGCCGCTGATGATTTTGGTTGCAGTGTGTTTTGATGCTGTATTTGCGGGGCGCTTCCCCCTCATCCGGCCTTCGGCCACCTTCTCCCCCAGCGGGGGAGAAGGCCGGGATGAGGGGGCGTTTGGTTCAAGTTATCCATGCGGCAATAATGTTTGCTGTTGGACAAAATTCATTTTCATCGCCTCGGTCGTGGCGACGTTTTTTATTTCGCTGCCCGTGGTGAAGCGCGATTTGAATTACCGTTTCACCAACCTCGACGGCTGGGCGGCCGCGCTGACCAGCGAGGCAGAGCCGGGCGATTTCGCCATCGTCACGCCGTGGTTCACCGGCATCACCTTCGCGCACTATTTTCACGGAGCGATGCCGTGGACGACGCTGCCGCCGCTCGCGGATCACGGCAGCCATCGCTACGACCAAGTGCAGGCGCAGATGAAAACGACGAACGCCATCGCGCCGGTGCTGGAAAAAATTTCCGCCACACTGCGCGCCGGTCAACGCGTCTGGCTTTTGTGTCCGGCGGATTTTGTGAAACAATCGCTGGCCGCCGCCGCGCCGCCGGCGGATTTGCCCGCGCCGCCGCTGCCGCAATCCGGCTGGCTCGACGAACCGTATTCCGCGACGTGGACGGCGCAGACAATTTATTTTTTCGCGCAACACGGGAAAAGTTTCCGGCACATTGATGCGCCCAACACCGACCAGCGCATCGCAGAAAACTCCGGCCTGTTTGTGATCGAAGGCTGGAACGACGCGACCAATCCGCCGCCTCCAAATGCAAAATAACCGCGCCATTCTTTTCTTGCTGTGCCTCGTCGGGGCGGCGCACGTTTTTATTTTTTCCGCCGCGTTTCCGTTTTACAGCGTGGTGGACGAGCAGATGCACGCGGATCTCGCGATCAAATATTCGCAGGGAAAAATTCCGCGCTTGCTCACGGCGGCCGACGCAGAAGCCGCGCCGTATCTGGCGATTTTCGGTTCGCCGGAATTTTTGCAGACGAGCGGCGCGATTCCACCGCCCGCGTGGAAGCAACCCATCGAATCTGTCCGCGACAAACTTGCGGCGCGGCAGGCGTTCTTTGCGAACCAGTTTCAGAATCACGAATCCTCACAGCCGCCGCTTTACTACGCCGTGGCCGGCGCGTGGTGGCAGCTCGGAAAAGCTCTGCACTTCGACGGCCTCGCGCTGCTTTACTGGCTGCGGTTTTTGAATGTCGCGCTCGTCATCGCGCTTGTGGCCCTTGGCTCGCTGGCGGCGCGGCAGATTTTTCCCGAAAATAATTTTGTGCAGTTTGCCGTGCCGGCTTTCATCGCGCTGCTGCCACAGTCCACATTTTACGCGGTGAACAACGACATCGCCGCGCCGCTGACGTTCGGCATAGTGTTCGTGCTGTTGCTGAAATTTTGGGAGTCGGAAAAATTGTCGCTGCCGCTGGTCGCCGGGCTGGGACTGGCGCTGGCGGCAACATTCCTCTCAAAAATTTCCAACCTGCCGCTGCTGGCGGTCGCAGGAATTTTTATCGCACTGAAGTTGTTAGGTATGCTTTGGCGTGCGAAATTGCGCGAAATTTTTTCCGCGCTGTGGGTTCTGGTTTTCACCGCGGCGCTGCCCGTCGCCGCGTGGATGGTGTGGTGCCAAAATAATTTTGGCGACCTCACCGGCTCGGCGCAGAAAATCAAATTTCTCAACTGGACGGACAAACCGGTGGCCGAATGGCTGCTCCATCCCATCGTGACGGCGCAGGGTTTTTGGTTTTTTCTGAAGGGCAATCTCGCGTCATTCTGGTTTGGCGAGCAGTTGTGGCATCGTGCGCCGTTGGCAAATGTGGACGCAAATTCCGCCGTGGTCATCCTCACGCTCGGCGCGCTGGCGTTCGCTCTGGTGGCGATGCTGCTGCCGCGTTCGGGCTTCACGACGCCGCAGCGCACGGCGGTGGCGTTTGGCTTTTTATGTTTCGTGGCGATGCTGGGATTTTTCGCGTTGCTCTCGGTGAAGTATGATTTTCAGGATTGCTTTTATCCTTCGCGGGAAAAACCGTTCTTTGTTTCGGGCAGGCTGATGCTGGGAATGCTCGTGCCGTTTTTAATTTTGTTCGTGGCGGGGCTGGATCGGCTGATGAAAAATTTTCAGGCGAACACGAAATACTTTGTGTTACTGGTGCTGCTGGGATTTTTGGTGGCGTCAGAAATTTCCACTGATTTGCCGGTATTTAGCAGCGCTTACAACTGGTTTCATCAGTGAGGGTCAAAACCATTTCCGCAGCTTAAAATACAGATACGTTGCGATCGTGGAGAGGATCATCGCGACGCCGGCGATGGGATAGGCGTGCTTGTATTCCAGCTCCGGCATGTCTTTGAAATTCATCCCATACCACGTCCCGATCATCATCAGCGGCGTGGTGATGACGGTGATGAGCGTGAGCAGCTTCACCACTTCGCCGGTCTGGTTGGACGACATATTGAGATACACCTGCAAAATGCCCGTGAGCGAGTCGGTGTAGTTTTGCGCGAGTTCGCCGATGTGAAACAGCGCGTCATAAACATCGCGGAAATACGGCACGAGATGCGGGCGCACCAGCTTGAATTCACCCTTGGCAAAGCGTGACAACACTTCGCGCTGCGGGCCGATGATCTGGCGGAGATGCAGCACTTCCTTCTTCACCTGCAAAATGTTGTTGAGCGTTTCCTTGCTTGGCTGGTGCAGCGCCTTTTGCTCCAACTCGGCGATTTCCAGGCCGAGTTCGTCCAGCGCGGGTTTGTAGTTGTCCACCAGCGCATCGAGCAGCGAATGCGCCACGCGGTCGGGGGCGCGCGCGATGCCCATCGTGCCATTCACCGCGCGTTCCACCACGGTGGAAACGCTGCGGAGCGCGTCGTCGTGGTAGGTGACGAGAAAATTTTTGCCGAGAAAAAAATTCAGTTCGCTCGTGCCGAAGCAGCCGTCCTTGCGGTTGAAATCCACCGCGTGGATGACCATGAACAGATACGGCGTGAACAGGTCTTCTTCCTTGGGCGAATATTCCTCCACCTTGGGCGACGGGCTGGGCAGCACGCAATCCTCAATGGACAGCGGATGAAAATGAAAAATCATCTCCAGCACTTCCTTGGCTTCCTCGGCGGTGGGTTTGTCCAAATCCACCCAGAGGAAAAGATTGGTGTCCGCGAGCAGCGTCGGCATGAGGAACATGTCAATGTCCTTCATGTGCAGCTTGCCCTGCGTGGTGAATGCGAATGACCGGATCATGAATTTTTCTCCGCAAATCCTAGGCGCAACTTGGCTCAAGGCAAGTTTCGTTTCTCCGCCCGGAGACTGTCGCGCGAAACTAGCCCGCCCCGTTTGGTCATGTCCTAATCCGAATCGTGCTTGTAATCGAAATCGGCTGAAAGTTGTGATTAAGATTAGGATGACGATTAAGATTAGGACACCACCCCCGTTTTGCTTCTTGGTTTCACCCCCGTTTTTGTGCTTTAATGCCCGCCGTATTTTTATGGAACCCAATCCAACAACTCCGCCCACGGCCAAGCCCCACGATGAGAATTCTCTCATCAAGCAACGCCGCGAAAAGCTCGATGCCCTGCGCGCGAAAGGCATTGACCCGTTCCAAAATAAATTCACGCCCGACGCCGAATGCCACACCGCCCGCAGCGGCTTCGATTCCGGCGCGCTGCCCGAAGGCCATCGCGTGTCCGTCGCCGGGCGCATCACTGCGCACCGCGAGATGGGCAAATCCATGTTCATTGACGTGCGCGACCAGAGCGGACGCATCCAGATTTACGCGCAGAAAAACGCGCTGGGCGACGACCAGTGGAACATCTTCACGCACCTCGACCTCGGCGATTTCATCGGCGTCACCGGCACGTTGTTCCGCACCAAAACCGGTGAGCCGAGCATCAAGCTCGAAGCGTTCACCATCGTCGCCAAGGCGCTGCGCCCGCCGCCGGCGAAATGGCACGGACTCGAAGACACGGAAATCCGTTACCGCCAGCGTTACCTTGATTTGATTGGCAATCCTGACGTGAAGGAAGTTTTTCTCAAGCGCAGCGCCATCGTCCACGAAATCCGCAGCTTCTTTCACAGTCGCGGTTACGTGGAAGTGGAGACGCCCGCGATGCAGGCGATTCCCGGCGGCGCGGCGGCGCAACCGTTCAAGACCTTTCACAACGCACTCGGCTGTGAATTTTATCTGCGCATCGCGCTGGAGCTTTACCACAAGCGGCTGCTCGTCGGCGGAATTGATAAGCTGTTTGAGATCGGGAAAAACTTCCGCAACGAAGGCCTTTCGCGCCGGCACAATCCCGAGTTCACGATGCTCGAAGCGTATCAGGCGTTCGGTGATTACAACACGATGATGGAAATCGTCGAGTCGCTCATTAAACAAATCGCACAGAAAGTGCTCGGCACGCTCGTAATTGAATTCAAAGACGTCGAAGGCAAAGTCACGCGCACGATTGATCTCACGACCTGGCGTCGTGTGAAATACAACGACCTCATCAAAGAAAAAGCTGGCGCAGATTGGTTCACCATTTCCGCCGCTGAACGCCGCCAGAAAGCGCACGACATGGGCGCGGAAATCGGCAAGGAGTTTGAAGATTTTGAAGTCACGAACGCCGTGTTCTCCAAGTTCATTGAGCCGACGCTCATCAATCCGACGTTCGTCACGCATCTGCCGAAGGAACTTGTGCCGCTTGCCAAGCTTTCGCCCGACGACCCGACGACTGTTGAAGTTTTCGAGTGCTGTATCAACGGCCAGGAAATTTCGCCCGGCTACACCGAGCAGAACGACCCCATCGCGCAGCGCACCACGCTGGAACATCAGGCCGGCGGCGAACAGCAGAAGCTGGACGAGGATTTCCTCGTCGCGCTCGAACACGGCATGCCGCCAGCGGGCGGCATCGGCATCGGCATTGACCGCCTGTGCATGATGCTCCTCGGCCAGGAAAGCATCCGCGACGTGATCCTGTTCCCGCAGTTGAAGCCAAAATGAGCTTGAGTCGGAACATTTTATTCTTCGTGCTTTGTCTGTCCGGCTGGGGCGTGCATGGTGGCCTGCTGGAAACAAACCTGGTTTCCAAAATGGTTGGCACGCGTGGGATTCACATTTATTTACCGCCATCCTATGACACGGAACCGCAGCGGCGTTACTCGGTGCTTTATTTGCATGATGGTCAGAATGTGTTCAGCAGCGCCGGCACAAATTGCGCGTTCGGCTGGGGCAATTGGGAACTGGATAAAACAGCGGATGAGCTTTCCCGTGCCGGCAAGATGCGCGAGCTCATCATGGTCGCCGTGGACAACAGCTTGGCCCGTTACGAGGAATATTGCGGAAGCCATCGGGCCGCTGGCGCAATGACCAACAGTGCGTTTGAGAATTACGCCGCGCTGCTCATCACCGAACTCAAGCCGCGCATTGACCGCGAATATCGCACGTTGCCGGATGCGACCCACACCGCGGTGATGGGTTCCTCGATGGGTGGCATTTGCAGTCTGGTGCTGGCGTGGGAGCATCCGGAAATTTTTGGCGGCGTGGCCAGCTTGTCCGGCTCGATGGGGGTGGAGCAGACCAATTTTTTGAACGGGGTCTTGAAAAATTTTCACGGCCAGGCAAAACCAATTCGCGTCTATCTTGACTCCGGTGTGGTGGATTACACAGGAGGTGATGACGGGCGTTCCTTGACGGAGAAGGTTGCCGCCGAACTCGAACGCATCGGCGGGAAGAAAAACTTGGAATGGTTCGTGGATGCCAAACCACTCACGCCCGCCGAATTGGAAAAGACCGGCCTGCGTCGCGACAAGTGGGACGAAGCGCAAACCAGCCAGCACAATGAATTTTACTGGCGGCTGCGCGTCTGGCGAGCACTGACGTTTTTATTTCCTCCGGAAAAATTAAAGGATTGAGCAAAACATGTTGAACGTTTCAGGAATTCAAAAATCATTTGGCGGGCGCGAACTGTTTGACGATGTTTCGTTGAACATCATGTCCGGCGATCGCATCGCCATCACCGGGCCGAATGGCGCGGGCAAATCCACGCTCATAAAAATCATTCTCGGCAAAGAGGAGCCGGATGCGGGCAGCGTAACGTTTATTCGCGGCACGCGCGTCGGCTATCTGCCGCAGGAAAGCGAACCGGCGGGAGATGAAACCGTGATGGAAGTCGCCATCCCGCACGAACATGAACACGACGGCCAGTTCGTCGCGAAGGTGAAGCAGATTCTCAACAGCCTCGGTTTCAAGCTGACGGATTATGATCGTCCGGCGAAAGAAATGTCCGGCGGCTGGATCATGCGCGCGCACTTGGCGCGGTTGCTGGCGGAGGAGCCGGACTTGTTGATGCTCGACGAGCCAACGAACCATCTCGACCTCGAGACGCTCATCTGGTTTCAGGATTATCTGAAATATTATCCCGGCGCGATCCTGATGATTTCGCATGACCGCGAATTTTTGAACAACCTCTGCACGCACATCGCGGAATTGCGTTCGTCAAAAATCATGCGTTACACGGGCAACTACGATGAGTATCTGGTGCAGCGCGCGGCGATGGAGGCGACGCTGATTGCGACGGCGAAATCGCAGCAGCGCGACATTGACCGGCTGCAATTATTCGCCGACCGTTTTGGTGCGAAAGCCAGCAAGGCGTCGCAGGCGCAGAGCAAACTCAAGCAGATCGAACGCATCAAGGAAAACATGGTGGAAGTGCCGGACGGCCCGGAATCCACGATGGGTTTTCATTTTCCACAGCCGCAACGCAGCGGCCAGCGCGTCATCACGCTGGAAAAAATCAAATTTGGCTACGGCGAAAAAATTATCTACGACGGCATTGATTTTGAAGTGGAACGCGACCAACGCATCGTGCTCGTCGGGCCGAACGGCGCGGGAAAATCTACGCTGCTGAAACTATTGGCGCAGGTGCTCACACCGCAGGCTGGCATCCACAAGCTCGGCCACAACACCAAGTTCGGCTACTTCGCGCAGCATCGCGCGGCGATGTTGAACCCGATGCACACGGTGTTTCAGGAAGCTTCGGAAACACCGCAACGCATCACCGAGCAAGCCATTCGCACGGTGCTGGGCAGCTTTCTGTTTCGCGGGGACGATATTTATAAGCCGGTGAAAGTTTTGAGCGGCGGCGAAAAATCCCGGCTCGCACTTGTGAAGCTGTTGCTTGATCCGCCGAATCTGTTGCTGATGGACGAACCGACCACGCACTTGGATTTGGCCAGCGTGGACTCGCTCATCGAGGCGTTGAAGCAGTATCAAGGCACGCTGGTTTTCATCAGCCACGATGTGCATTTCATCCGCGCACTTTCGACGCACGTCGTGCGCGTGGAGGCGGGCACACTCCGGCATTTTGGCGGCGGCTATCAGTATTACTTGGATAAGACGGCGCAATCCGCGCGCGCGGCGCTGACGAGTTCGAGCTTTGGCAGCGTGGTCAGCCGACCGGCAACCGCTCCGAAGATAGATCGCAAGGAACAGAAGCGCTTGGAGGCCGCCGAGCGTCAGGCCCGCTCGGACAAAAAAAACGAAATTCCCAAACGCATCGCCGCGCTGGAAAAAGAAATCGCCGATCTCGAAGTGAAGGAACGCGACTACGCGGCGGAATTAGAAAAGCCGGAGACGTATCATTCCGGCGGCCGCGCGACGCAAATCAATCGCGAGTTGTCCCATGTGACCACCCGCCTCGAGGCCGCGAATGCCGAATGGGAAAAAGCTGTGGCTGAACTGGCGGAATTTGAAGCGGCACAATAAGTTTTAGAGCCAGCCTTTGAGCCGTTCGCGCAAAATCTGCCGCGCGCGATAAAGCCTTGATTCCACGGCCTTCGGTGTGGCTTCTAAAATCGCCGCGGCGGCGGCAATGCTGCGGTCTTCCCACTCGCACAGCACGATGGCTTCGCGCAAATCCTCGGGCAGATTTTTTACGGCGACGCGAACGGCTTCGGCTCGTTCGTTGGCGAGCGTCGCTTCATTGGGCGATGGCGATTTCGACGCCAGCGTGCTGCCGATGGATTGTTCGGTTTCAGGATTTTCCGCGTCGATCGAAACATTCGGATGCCGCGAGCGCCAGCGGAAATGATTCCGCGCTAGGTTCGCCGCAATGGTGAAAAGCCAGGTGGAAAATTTTTGTTCGGCGCGGAAACTTTTTGCCGATTTGAAAACACGGACGAAAGTTTCCTGCGCCAGATCGCTCGCATCTTCCTCGTTGCCGACCATGCGGCAGAGGAAATGAAATACCGGCGTGGCGTGGCGCGCCATCAAATCGTTCAGCGCTGGATCATTGCCAGCGGCGAGCCGCTCCATGTCCGCCCGGTCTTGGGCATCAGCTTCAATGTTGATGCTCATGGGCGGAGTCGCCGGACATGGATTGTTCCATCTGCCCGGTGTCGCCGAGCGTGAGTTTTTTCATCTCGGCCAGATAACGCGCGCCCTGTTCCGGCGGCATCGCCTGACTGACGGCGACAAAATGTTCCAGCATCTGCGCCTGGCATTGCGCCCGCAACGCGGCGATTTCCTTCAGCTTCGCCTGCGCCTCGGCGGTGAGATTGGTGTTGGTGCCGACGAGTGAATCAAGTTCGCGTTTGGCGGCGGCGATTTTTGTGCACATCTCGGCGCACTTGGGCAAATAGCCTTCGTGCATTGTGCGAATTCGCGCCATGTCCGCGTCACTCAAGTGAAATTCCAGCCGCAGCCAGTTCAAGTCATCCGCCGGCTTGGCGCAGCACGACATCGTGGTGTGGCGCGCGGTAAAAAATGAACCGACAAAAATCGCCACGCCCAGCGCCAGCGCGCCGAGGAGGATGACAAGCGAGCGGTTCATTCAGCGAATGGCGTGTGGTGCGACGGATGCGAGGTAATTCATCTGGGCATCCCGCGCTGCGAACTGCCGGCCTTCCAAAGTTCCAACAGATGCGCCGGCGAGCAGCAGCACGGCGGCGGCGGCCAGGGCGAAACGCGGACGCAGAATCAAGGCGGCCAGCGCGTCGAGCCACGATTCAGATTTCGCGGGTGCTTCCGCATCTTCAATCCGCCGCCAGACATTCTGTTGGAAGCGCGGCGGCAAATCCGGCGCGGGTCGGGCATCGCGCAACAGTGCGGTCAGTTTTTGGTCGGGAGCATTCATGTGATGATTCGTTGTCAGTATTACACCGAATCGCAGAAAATCCCTCAAAAAAAAGATAGCCCCGGTTAGGTAGGTGACCCACCGACTGAGCTTTTTTATGCGGGTTGGCTAAAATAAGTATCCGCAGATTGAGGGAATTTGAAAGGCCGGCTCAATCATTCTGGGTAGGGTTATACCCCATGGCGAAGACGCCCATGGGATTGCAGACTATAACTATAAATTCAAAGTCACAGCGGTTTTAAAAAGATTCGCGTGATTGCCGAACTGTCGGGGTATTAATTATCGAAACACAACCGACGGGATTATCCCGTCACAAACAACAGACAAAAATAAGACTATGAAAACCAAAATGCTGCTCATCGCCACCCTTGCCGTGCTCGCTTTGCTGCCCAGCCTCGCGCTCGCGCAGGAAAAAGGAGCCTACAAACTCCTGCCACTTCGTCACGCCGAAGATCTCCAGCAGGTCGAAGCCGGCGATACCATCATCATGTCCTGCCCCAAGTGCAAGGACACCTTCGCCACGGTTGCGACCAAATCCTTCAAGGGAATGCAGGCCGAAGAAATCAAAACGGTGGTTCAACACCTGTGTCCCACCTGCTCAACCACCATCAAGACTGAAGGGTCAGGCAAAAACGCCAAGAATATGCTGGTGCATACCTGCAACAGTTGCGGCAGCACGGATGTTTCCTGCTGCTTGATGAAGAAAGATGGCGGCTCGACCACGGGCATGGAAGAAAAAAAATAGCATCTTTCGATTGAGTGTCAGACTTGGCGGGTTAGCTTTGCGGCTAACCCGCTTGTTTGTTTGGATTACTGCCTTTAGTGCGGTGAAAATTATTTTTGCGTGATTTTGTCGACGGCGGTGTAACACTTCTGTCCGAACGAAACATTAATCAAAACATTTATTAAATATGAAAAAAATCATCCTGCTCACCGCCATCACCATTGGCGCGGCGGTGTTCACCGCAAAACTCACCGCCGGTAATTGCGCCATGCCGTCGTGCTGCGGCGGAGCGCAAACTGAAACCGTCGCCGATTCGTCGGCCAAGCCCGACTTGCTCACGACCTGTCCGGTATCCGGTGAGAAGCTCGGCGAAATGGGCAAGCCGTTCACTTTTACCTACAAGGATCAAGAAGTGAAGCTGTGCTGCAAGGGCTGCAAAAAGGATTTTGACAAGGATCCGGAAAAATACATCGCCAAGATCCGCGCCGCCGACAAAAAGTAATTTCTGAGTGTTTGGCCAACGAACGGGTCTGGCGCGAACCGTCAGACCCGTTGCTGTAAAACGATGAAATCACTCCCCGCCAAATTAATTATCCTGCTCCTGATTGCCGCCGCCGTCGGCGCGGTGTGGTATTTCAAATTCAAACCGCCGCCGTCGGCGGCATCGCAATCCGCCGCCACGCCGATGACCATGGAGCGGAAAATTCTGTTCTACAAAAGTCCGATGCATCCGTGGATCAAGTCGGACAAACCCGGCAAATGCACGATTTGCGGCATGGATCTCGTGCCGGTCTATGAAAGCAGCGACGGCACCAATTCCGCGCTCGGCCTCAAGCTCCACGCCGACAGTGTCACCGTCCTCGATGTCCAGACCGTGCCGGTCACAACCCATCCGCTGGTCCACACGCTGCGCGTCGCTGGCACGATTACCGCGAGTTCGTGGACGGCGGCGTGGTTTGAATTCATCGCTTACGAACGCGACCTCGCGTGGCTGAAACCCGGCCAGACGATTGCCATCACCGTGCCCGCGCTGCCGGGTGAAAATTTTTCGGCAAAAATAATTTTGCGCAGCCAGCGCCCGGTCGCAGACACGGAAATTGATTCGTCTTCCGGCAGCATAAAATTTCGCGCCGAGCTGGCCGGTGGTGCGATGGAGACCCCCGGTTTCGGCGGCAAAAAACTTTTTACCGGGCTTTACGCCGAAGGCAAAGTTATCGTGGAGACGCCGGATGTTCTCGCCGTGCCACGCAGCGCCGTGCTGTCACCGGGCGCGCAGCCGATGGTCTATGTGGACGCCGCGAACGGCACTTACGAACCGCGTAAAATCAAGCTGGGCCGTATCGGCGATAACTTCGCCGAAGTGCTCGACGGCGTGAAGGAAGGCGAGAAAGTGGTCACGAACGGGAATTTGTTGATTGATGCCGAGGCGCAGATTTCCCAACTTGCCAACCAGTAATTCACCATGATCAACCAGCTCATCGCCTGGTCACTGCGGAACCGCTTCCTCGTTTTCTGCGGCGTCGCGTTGCTCATTGGTTTCGGCGTCCGCGCGGTTTATCGCACGCCGGTGGACGCGATTCCCGATCTCAGCGAAAACCAGGTCATCGTCTTCGCCGACTGGCCGGGCCGCAGTCCGCAGGAGGTTGAAGATCAAGTCACTTATCCGCTGTCCGTGAATTTGCAGGGGCTCGCCGGCGTGAAAACCGTCCGCGCGAACTCCATGTTCGGCTTCTCGCTCATCACCGTGATTTTTCAGGACAAGGTAGATAATTACTTCGCCCGTTCGCGCGTGCTGGAGCGGCTGAATTATCTCGGCAACACGCTGCCCGCCGGCGTCACGCCACAACTTGGTCCCGACGCCACCGGCCTCGGCTGGGTTTATCAATACTACCTCGCGGTGGATCCGAAAAATTCTCCCGACAGCGGCTACGACCTTGGCCGGCTGCGCGCGATCCAGGATTGGTTCATTCGCTATCAACTTAATTCCGTTCCCGGCGTTGCTGAAGTCGCGAGCGTCGGCGGTTTCGTGCGGCAATATCAAATTGAAGTTTCCTCGCTGAAAATGCGGGCGCGCGGCGTCACACTGCAAATGGTCATGGACGCGGTGAAACAAAGTAATCTCAATGTCGGCGGTAAAGTTATCGAAGAAAACGGAATGGAATTCGTCCTGCGCGGCGTCGGGTTGGTGAAATCTAATGCCGATTTGGAAAACGTCGTGCTGTCTCAAAGTGGCTCCGTTCCCATTTATCTGCGCGATGTCGCGTCGGTGCAAATCGGCGGCGATTTCCGGCGTGGCGCGCTGGATGTGGACGGACACGAAGTCGTCGGTGGCGTCGTGGTGATGCGCACCGGTGAGAACGCGATGCAGGTCATCCGCGATGTGAAGGCGAAGATCGCGCAAATTACGCCCAGCCTGCCGCCGGGCGTGAGCGTCAAGTCGTTTTACGACCGCAGCGAATTGATTTCGCGCACGCTCGACACGCTCAAGCACGCGCTGACCGAGGAAATCATTTTGGTCACGGTCGTCATCATCATTTTCTTGTTCCATTTTCGCAGCATCCTCATCGTCGCGCTGCCGCTGCCGCTCTCCATCCTCGCATCGTTTATTTTGATGAACCAGTTCGGCATGACCTCGAACATCATGTCGCTTTGCGGCATCGCCATCGCCATCGGCGTGCTGGTGGACGCCGGCATCGTGATGGCGGAAAATGCGATTCGCCACTGCGAACTCGCGGAGAAAACGAAAGGCATGCGGTTGACCAAAGCCAAATCACTCCAAGTCACGCTGGAAGCCGCGCAACAAGTTGGCCGGCCAATTTTCTTTGCGATGGCCATCATCATCCTCGCATTCGTGCCGGTGTTTGCGCTGGCCGGACAGGAAGGAAAATTGTTCCACCCGCTCGCGTTCACCAAAACTTTTGCGATGCTCGGTTCGACGATTCTCGCCGTCACGCTCGTGCCCGCGTTGTGCGCGACTTTCATTCGCGGCCCGTTCCACGCCGAGGATAAAAATCCGCTGATGAAACTGCTGCTGGCGATTTACAATCCGGTTTTGGATCTCGCGTTGCGCTGGCGGAAAATGACGATTGGTTTTGCGCTGATGCTCGTTTTGGCCGCGCTGACATTGGCGTTTGGCGTGCCGCATCCG
>CAIKKJ010000111.1 GCA_903827955.1 uncultured Verrucomicrobia subdivision 3 bacterium | reverse complement strand
GCTGGTCGTGGCGGGAATTCAATTTGCCGAACTCGCATTTCGCGAACTGTCGCCGAAAATCCAAATTAAAAAATTTGCCCGCGATGGCCAGCGCGTGAAAACCGGTGCGCCGTTGCTAAAAATTTCCGGATCGTCGCGCGCCATCTTGAGCGCAGAGCGCGTGGCGCTGAATTTTGTGCAGCGTTTGAGCGGCGTCGCCACGGCCACGGCGCAGTTTGCCGATGCAGTCAAAGGCACGCGGGCGAAAATTCTCGATACGCGCAAGACCACTCCCGGCTGGCGACGCTTTGAGAAAATTGCCGTGGCCTGCGGCGGCGGGAAGAATCATCGCATCGGGCTGTTCGACATGGTGCTTATCAAGGACAACCACCTCGTCGCGTTGCAGCGTGAAAAACCAAACGCCATCGCCGCCGCCGTGGCGCGTGCGCGTGAAAAATTTCCGAAGCTGAAAGTCGAAGTCGAAGCCGACACGCTGGAACAAGTCGCGCAGGCGGCGGATGCGTGGGCGGACATCATCCTGCTGGATAACATGACGACGGCGCAGTTGCGCGCGGCGGTGAAAATTGTCCGTGGCCGCGCCAAAACGGAGGCGAGCGGCGGCGTGAACTTGAAGACGGTGCGGGGCATCGCACAGACGGGTGTGGATTTTATTTCCGTCGGTGCGATTACGCATTCGGCGCGGGCGGTGGACATCGGTTTGGATTTCGAATGACGACTGACGCCAAAATTTTATCCGCTTTGAGAGCGAATCCCGACGGAGTTTCGGGCGCACAATTGGCGGAAGACCTTGCCATCAGCCGCGCGGCGATTTGGGCGCGGATTGAGGCGTTGCGGACGGCGGGCTATGGCATCGAGGCGGCGCCGCACTTTGGCTACAAGCTGGTGAGTTGGCCGGACGCGTTGCACGCAGATGATTTGCTCGCGCGATTGGGCAAAACAAAAGTCATCGGGCGCGACATCCGGGTGTTTGAGGAAACTTCTTCCACGAATGACGTTGTCGAAAAACTTGCGCGCGATGGCGTGCGCGAAGGCGTGGTGGTTTTCGCGGAATCGCAGACGAAGGGTCGGGGGCGGCTGGGTCGCAAATGGATGTCGCCGACGCACAAGGGGCTTTGGTTTTCCGTGCTGCTGCGACCGAACTTGCGTCCGCAGGAAGCGACGCAGCTCACGGTGATTTCCGCGACGGCTCTGCGCCGCGCGATCAAGACAGTCGCTGGCGTGAGGGTGGAAATCAAATGGCCAAATGATCTGCTGGTCGGTGGAAAAAAAGTCGTGGGCATTCTTACCGAGATGAGCGCGGAAGTGGATCGCGTGCGGCACATCATCCTCGGCATCGGCGTGGATGTGAATCAGGACGCGGCGGAATTTGCGCCGGAGCTGCGGAGCATCGCTGCGTCGCTGAAGCTGGCGGCGGGCGAGGAGATTTGCCGCGCGGAACTGGCCACGGAAATTTTGCGCGAGCTGGATGCGGACTACGCGCGTATCGGGGGCGGGAAATTTTCCGCCGTGGCGGACGAATGGGAAGCGGCGTGCGTGACCATCGGGAAGAACGTCACGGTGCATACCGGCGAACTGAAATTTCGCGGTTGCGCCGAGGCGTTGGATGATGACGGCGCGCTCCTCGTGCGCACGGAGCATGGGCTGCTGGAGCGCGTGATTGGCGGCGATGTGATTTTAGAAAAATGATTTTCCCCGCAGATTACGCAGATTGACGCAGATTATTTTCTAAAACCTTGTTTTCATTCGTGAAAATGTGCGTAACCTGCCGGCAATGAAATGAATTCTGATCCACAAACTTAT
>CAIKKJ010000110.1 GCA_903827955.1 uncultured Verrucomicrobia subdivision 3 bacterium | reverse complement strand
TTGTATTTTTACGGCGCGAGCCGCTGGGGCAGTGGCGTGGAAATTGCCGCGCGGGACGAGGATTTTTATGCGTTAAAAAATGTTCCGCATGGACAGCTTCGCGAAGTTTTCTTCTTTTCGAAAAGCGCGGGCAAGAATCTCCGTTGTTTTGTTTACACGCCGCCGGATTATGAAACCAATATTTCAGTGCGCTATCCCGTGCTCTATCTGCAACACGGCGGCGGTGAGGACGAAACCGGCTGGGGCAGTCAGGGTCGCACGCCATTCATCATGGACAACCTCATCGCGGATGAAAAATCCAAACCCTTTATCATCGTGATGGCGAACAGTTACGTGCCCGGCGCTGACTTTGGCTTCGGTGCAACCAACCAACCGGCACAATCGGAGAAATATTCCCGACCCATTGGCGGCCCGGGCGGACGCCGCTACAATCCGGCCGCTTTCGCGCAGGTGCTCATCGAGGATTTGATTCCCTATGTGGACGCAAATTTTCGCACGCTTGCGGATCAACCGCATCGTGCGATGGCCGGGCTTTCCATGGGTGGTATGCAAACGCGCGCGATTGCGCCTGCCAATCTCGACAAGTTTTCCCACATCGGCATTTTCAGCGGCGGCAGCATCAACCCGAATGACGCGCCGGATTTCTCCGCCTTTAAAGAAAAGGTGAAGCTTGTGTTTGTCAGCTACGGCAGCCGTGAACTCGGCGGAAATCGAACGGGCGGAGATCCGAAAGCAAGCATCGAGGCGCTGAACGCAGCCGGAGTAAACGCACATTTTTACATTTCTCCCGACACCGCGCACGAATGGCAGTCCTGGCGGCGCAGTCTTCACGAGTTCGCCCCTCTCCTTTTTCAAACGGAGCAAAACCCCGAACCCAATCCGCGAGCCGCAATGAATCGTCCGGTCGTTCTTGGTCCAGACGACAAACCTGCGTTTGCAGAGCCGCCCGCCGGTTTTGCGAAAAAGCGCGACAGTATTTCGCACGGCAAATTGGAGATGATTGAATACGATTCCAAAACCGTCGGCACGAAGCGAAAGATGAATGTCTATACACCACCCGGTTATTCGCCGGAAAAAAAATATCCTGTGCTGTTTCTCCTGCACGGCATCGGCGGCGATGAAACCGAATGGGAACGTTTCTGCACGCCCGACGTGGTGCTGGATAATCTCATCGCGGACGGCAAGGCCGTGCCGATGATCATCGTAATGCCGAATGGCCGCGCGCAAAAGAACGACCGTGCCGAGGGCAATGTTTTCGCCACCGCGCCCGCGTTCGCGGCGTTCGAGCGCGACCTGCTCGCCGATGTGATTCCCGCCATTGAGTCGCGTTACTCGACGGCGAGCAGCCGCGAAAGCCGTGCGCTGGCCGGACTTTCGATGGGTGGCGGACAGACATTGAATATTGGCTTCGCGCATCTCGATACCTTTGCCTGGCTCGGCGGATTTTCTTCTGCGCCGAACACGAAGGCACCCGTGGAACTGGTTCCAAACATCGCCGCCGCAAAAAATTTAAAGTTGTTGTTCCTCTCCTGCGGCAACAAGGACGGCCTGATCAACATCAGCCAGGGCGTCCACGCGTATCTGAAAGCGAACGACGTGCCGCACATCTGGCACGTGGACGGCAATGCTCACGATCCGACGCACTGGCGCAACAGCTTGTATCACTTCGCGCAGATACTTTTCCGCTGAACTTGCACGAGTCTGCAATCACCGCACCATGCAAGAAACCAAATCACTCGTTGTCGCTCTGCTGGTGGCGTTGTCCTGCATGCCGAATCTTTTTGCCGCCGATGGCCAGTGGGTCACGACCTGGGGCTGCGCGCCGCAACTGACCGAGCCGGGCAACCTGCCGCCCGCGCCACTCTCCAACTCGACGCTGCGCCAGTTCATCCGCACCAGCGTCGGCGGGAAAAATCTACGCGTGCGGTTCGCCAACATCTTTGGGGCAGAGGCTGTGACCATCCGCGCTGCGCACATTGCGCTCGCCGCCGGCAGAGGCAGCGCGGGCACGGGTGAAATCAATCCCGCCACCGACACCGCGCTCACGTTTCACGGTGCGGCGGAAGTTATCATCCCAAAAGGTGAGACTGTGTTTTCCGACGCAGTGGATTTTGATCTGCCCGCGCTGGCGGATGTCGCGGTGAGCGTTTGCTTTGGCGACATTTCAGGGACGACCATCACCGGGCATCCCGGTTCGCGCACCACGTCGTTTATCGTCGCGAGCAATTTTGTCTCCGCCGTTAGTTTGCCGGACGCGCAAAGAACCCCGCATTGGTATCTCATCACTGGCATCGAGGTGCAGTCCGATGTTGCTAAAACCATTGTAGTGCTTGGTGATTCCATCACGGACGGACGCGGCTCGACGACCGACGGCAATAATCGCTGGCCGGATATTCTTGCGCAACGCCTGCATACAAACACGCCCACGACGAATATTGGCGTGGTGAATGTGGGTATCGGCGGCAACGCCATTTTCGGTGGACTCGGCCCGGCGGCGGTAAAACGTTTTGATCGCGACGTGCTGGAGCAAAGCGGCGCACGCTGGCTGATTCTCTTTGAAGGCGTGAATGATATTGGCGGCGCGCGAGGCGAACGTGCAGACATGCTCGCGACCAATCTCATCGCCGCTTATACGGAGTTTGCGGAAAAGGCCCACGCAAAAAATCTCCGTGTCTTTGGCGCGACCATCACGCCGTTCGGCGGCAATGGATATTACTCCGTCGAGCACGAAGCGATCCGTCAGCAAGTAAACGCATGGATCCGCACGAATTTAATTTGTGACGGCGTAATTGATTTCGATGCCGCCGTGCGCGACCCAGCGGATGCGACAAAGTTCAAGGTGGCGTATCACCCCGGCGTGAACGCCAACGACTGGCTGCACTTGAATCCCGCCGGTTACAAGGCGATGGCCGATGCGATTGATTTGAACCTGTTCGCACAATAAAAACTTTTTCACCCGGCCATGACTACCATTATGAATTTCAGACATTGCGCCAATTGTGTTGCGCTGTTGCTGACTTTCATGAATGCCTCCGCGCAACCGCAGCCAGCATCCGCCACCTTCAACGACCATCAGAACATGATGGATCAGTTGGGGGTGAAACAATTGCGGCCTGGCCCGAATCCGAACAAACAAGAAACGTTCAACGAAGCCACGGCGAATCCTTACACGAACAGCCTGCCGGACGTGTTGACGATGCACGCCGGCGCGAAGGTCACGCAGCCCGAGCAATGGCCGGCACGGCGCGCGGAGATTCAGGAAGATTTTGCGAGAGAGATTTACGGACGGATTCCGGCCGACGTGCCGCCGGTGACTTGGGAAGTGACCACCACAAAATCAGGAACCAACGGCGGCATCCCCACCGTGACCAGAACTCTGGTCGGACACGTTGACAACCGCAGTTACACCAATCTCACCGTGGACATTCAGGCAAGTTTTACAGTTCCAGCCACTGCAACGAATCCCGTTCCCATAATGATTGAGTTTGGTTTCGGGTTTGGCTTTGGCGGGCAGCGCACGAATGGCGTGGCGGCGTTGAGTCGCTCTGGCACGAATGCACTGGCCACAAACACCACCTCAGCAGCGTCGGGAAGGCGTTTTGGTTTTGGCAGCGAACCGGCGTGGCATGCGCTCGCCATTTCTAACGGCTGGGGTTACGGCACGATTGTTCCCACCAGCTTCCAGCCGGATAATAGTCACTTGACCACCGGCATCATCGGCCTCGCGAACAAAGGCCAGCCGCGCAAGCCAGACGATTGGGGCGCGTTACGCGCGTGGCAATGGGGCGTGAGCCGCATGATTGATTATTTTGAAACGCATCCTGACACGATGGTGGACGCGACCAAGGTTGGTATCGAGGGACTTTCGCGTTATGGCAAAGCCGCGATTGTGACCGAAGCGTTTGAGCCGCGCATCGCGGTGGGTTTGATCGGCTCCTCCGGCGAAGGCGGAGCGAAACTACACCGACATATTTTCGGCGAAGGTGTCGAGAACCTTGCTGGCGGCGAATATTATTGGATGGCGGGAAACTTCATCAAGTATGGCGCGTCCGAGCCGTTCAAGACCGCCGCCGATTTGCCCGTAGATTCACATGAACTCATCGCCCTGTGCGCGCCACGTCCGTGTTTCATCAGTTACGGCGTCGTCGAGCACGGTGATGCGAAATGGGTAGATGCACACGGCAGTTTTATGGCGGGCGTTTTGGCGGGCCCGGTTTATCGGCTGCTGGGCAAGAAAGATTTTGGCACGCCCGGTGACTATCTCACCGACGTGATGCCGCCCATCAATCAACTCATCGGCGGCGAGCTGGCCTGGCGACAACACGACGGCGGTCATGATGTGACGCCGAACTGGCCGGCTTTTTTCCAGTGGGTCTCCGCCTACATCAAGGCGCCACCGTTGCCGGAAATTCCCCAAACTCCTCGCCACTAACCGAACCAGTCCACGAGCAACATGGGGGACACATTCAAATTTCTCGCGTTGGTTGCGCTCCTCACCGGACAAGTCTGCGGGATGGAAGTTTTGCCGGTTCCCGCCGCACCGCGCGAACGAATTTCAATTAATGACCATTGGCGCTTCACCAAAGGCGACCCGACGAGCTTCGAACCATTTCAGTCACGCGACCGCAAGGTGTTCAACGGACATTGCCTCGTGATCGTTCGCGACCAACCGGGCAAGCCCGGCACTATCAAAATCACCGCGCAGGCGAAGGGATTACAAATTACTACCGCCATTTTCAAAACTCTGTCACCATAAAATCACGCAATGAAAAAACTAATCACCACCTTGCTCGGCTTTCTCGCCGTTGCTGGATTCGCCAGCACGCCGACCTTCACCGTTGATGCCGCCCGTGGCGTCGGCACGGTCAGCCCGACGCTCTACGGACTGATGACCGAGGAGATCAACCACAGCTACGATGGCGGGCTTTACGCCGAGCTAATCCAGAACCGTATTTTTCTTGATAGCACAACTAAACCGCTTCATTGGTCGGTGGTGAATGATGCAGGCTCCGCCGCAACTATCACGCTGGATCCGACCAATTCCTTCAACGATAAGCTCACAACAAGTTTGCGGTTGACGGTGACAAAGGCGGACAAAAAAAATTCTGCCGGCGTGGCTAACGACGGTTACTGGGGAATTCCGGTGCAGCCGAAGACAATTTACCGCGCGACGATCATTGCGAGAGCCGAAGCCAATTTTTCTGGGCCGGTCACGGTTTCAATTGTAAGTGACAACGGCGGCAAACTATTTGCGACGGAGAAAATTTCCGGCCTCACAACTGATTGGAAAAAATTTGAAGTGACGCTCAAAACCGGCCGCATCACACCTACGGCCAAGGCGCATTTTGTCATCACACTCAATCAGCCGGCGACGGTGTGGCTCGGCATGGTATCGCTTTTTCCGCCGACATGGAATGACCAACCGAATGGTTTCCGCAAAGACCTGATGCAAATGCTGGTGGACATGAATCCAAAATTCTTACGGTTCCCCGGCGGCAATTATGTCGAGGGCGACACGGTTGATACACGGTTCGATTGGAAGAAAACCATCGGCCCGGTTGAGGAACGCCACGGTCATCCGTGCCCGTGGGGTTATCGTTCGACGGACGGATTGGGGCTTTTGGAATTTCTGAACTGGTGCGAGGACATGAAATCTGAACCGGTGTTGGCGGTTTTTGCCGGCTATGCACTCAAGGGCGCGCACGTGAATCCCGGTGCCGACCTCCAACCATTCGTGCAGGAGGCGCTCGAAGAAATCGAATATGTCATCGGCGACACGAATACGACATGGGGCGCGCAGCGGGCGAAGGACGGACATCCCGCGCCGTTCAAGCTGCACTATGTCGAAGTCGGCAACGAAGACTGGTTCGACAAATCCAAGAGCTACGACGGGCGCTTCGCGCAGTTTCACGACGCGATCAAAGCGAAGTATCCGCAGCTCAAAACGATTTCCACCATCGGCAACGACCAACCAGAAGAAACTCGTGTCCACAGCCGCAAGCCCGATATGTCGGACGAGCATTATTATCGTTCCGTGAACGAGTTCATTCACATGTCGCCAGACTACGCGAAAAAATATGACCGCAACGGCCCGGAAATATTCGTCGGCGAATGGGCGGCGTATGAAACCTCGTTTCCACCGTGGGACAAGCGGTCACAGAAAGAGCCGCCGACTCCAAACTTGAAAGCAGCGCTAGGCGACGGCGTGTTCATGGCGGCAATGGAGCGGAATTCTGATCTCATCAAGATGCAGTGTTACGCGCCGCTCTTCGTCAACGTAAATCCCGGCGGTCGTCAATGGCGGCCGGACATGATTGGCTACGACGCGCTTTCGGCTTACGGTTCGCCGAGCTATTACGCGTTTCAGATGTTCAGCCAAAATGTTGGCGATGAAATTCTTTCTACAGCGTCAATCGAGACGTCTGTCCAAGGCTCTGCGACACGCGACCGTCAGACCGGGGAAATTTTTCTCAAGTTGGTGAATCCACAGACGAATGCGGTGGCGCTGAACCTCAAAATCAACGGTGGCGCGGCCCTCATGTCCAAAGGCAGCGCCATCACACTGGCGGGAAATCAGAATGATTCCAATTCGTTGGCGCAACCGAAAAAAGTTGTCCCGCTCCCGACGACGGTGCGCGGCGTCAAGCCCGGTTTCACTTATAAAATGCCGCCGAACAGCATCGTTGTGCTGAAATTAAAACCAAGTTCACATTGAACGCGCGCAGGGTGTGGAAATAAATTTAATTGCACAGATGCTGGCCTGAAATTAGGCAGGTGATCCTGCGACAGCGAGACCTGACCGAGCCGTTTGTGTGAAACCCGAAACAGTTGGCAGATTCGTAATTGTCGCCGGGAAGTGGATTCAACTAGAATTAAAGAATTAAATTATGTCCAGCAACTGCACCACGCACGGACGAAAGGTATTTCTTCCGTTCGCCATGGCTTTGTTGTTGATGGCATCCGCAACTTCTGGCCGTGCTCAGGCGATCACAAATCTTCAGCAACTAACCCAAGCGCTAAATCTCCAGCCGCGGATGTTCCGCAGTGTTCAGCTGGAAATGACCGTTTGCGCGGCGAGCCAGCCGGCGATTGGCGTTTTGATTGTGCAGGATGATTCGGGAGTTGAACTGCTGGAGCTGGGAAATTTTGGACAGGAGATTCATCCAGGAGAAATAATCCGCATCCAAGGCAATTATTGTTTGTTACGTAAACGTGACATGGGAGTTCAGATTTCCGTAACGCCGGTTGTGGATAACGACGGCATCCACATCCGCCGGTCATGGAGTGGCAGCGTTACGCTGAAGGCTGGCCAAAATCCAATAAGGTTGGAGTGGTTTAACAATCTGCGCGAGTTCAGTCTGGAGGTGTCAAATTCGGTTCCCAGCGAGCCGTTCCAAAACATTGGGCCGTCAAATTTATGGCACGCGGTCGTGGATGAGTCTGGCCGGACTAACTTTGCGCCCGGTTTGCTGGCGGAGGATTATGAGGGATATTGGGAAACGATTCCGGACTTCAACTTACTTCAGCCTACTAAGGTCGGAATCGCGACTAATTTTAATCTGGGATTCCGGACACGTGACGAAATGGTTGGTATCCGTTTCACGGGTTTCTTCAAGGCAACATGTGATGGACGTTATCAGTTTCGGACTCGATCCGATGATGGAAGTTTGCTGTTTTTTGGCGAACCTGACTTAACAGTAATGAAGGCGGGCTTTACGGAAGTTCCGGCAGCAACAAGAGGGTTTTACGGAGACACCATGGGCAGCCTGTCGGAACGGCGCTGGATGACCATTGAGGGGCGGGTGGGGTTTATCTCAAAAAAGGGCCGGGGATTCGAATTCGAACTGCGTTTGGATCAAGATGTGATTCTGGTTCACGTGGCGGATGCGTCCGATCTGGACCCGATGCACTTGCGAAACGCCCAAGTCAAAGTCACCGGCGTCGGACGAGGAGTTTTGACGTCGAGCCAGCATGTTATTTTGGAAAAATTGATGGTGGCGAGTTCACGCGACATTGCATTGGTTGAAAATGCATTTAGTAGCCGGCCGCCATTGGCTGTTACCTCTATCAAACAAGTGCAAAACCTGCCGCTTGAAGCGGCGCGCCGTGCCTTGCCGGTGCGCGTTCGCGGCGTGGTCACGGATGGTAGAAATTCCATTTACGATCGGCGAATGTCCATCCAAGACGATACTCGGGGAATTTTTGTGAACTTGAATTCCATCACAAATACGCGCGTGACGTTCACCGAGTATGTGGAAGTCGAAGGACATAGCGGTGCCGGTGATTTTGCGCCGGTCATTATCGCCGACAAGGTGACCATTCTTGGCGATGGACGATTACCTGAACCAGCACGCCCGACCTGGACCGAATTGCTCAATGGTAGCATGGATGTTCAACGGGCCGAACTGCAGGGGTTGGTCACGGAGGTGCAAAGCAATAAAGTTTCGTTGCTGTTGCCGGAAGGCCGGTTGGAAGTGCTCATGGACGGTTATTCTGAATCGCAACTGATGCCGTTTGAGAAAAATATCGCCCGCATTCGCGGGGTGCTTTATGCCATGTGGAACGCGGAAACTCGCGAAGTGCGCGTGGGCAGCGTGATGATGCGCAACGCCACCATCAGTGTGGAGGTTCCCGCCCCCGGCGACTCGTTCGATGCCGTCGTCAAAACGCCGCGCGAACTGCGCCTGTTTGATGCCCAAGCCACCGCCTTCCGACGAGTGAAAGTGCGCGGGCAGATTGTTTACGCTGACTCAACCCAGATTTTTCTAGAAGATAACGGCGCAGGACTCCGATTGCTGCCTTCGGAAAAAACCGATTTGCATCCCGGTGATTTGGTCGAAGCGGTCGGGTATCCGGACATTGGCCGGACGACGCTGCTGCTGCGCGAAGGCATTCTCCGCAAGATTGGCGAAGCCGCGCTGCCGGCAGCAAAAATCACCAGAGAATCTGAATTATCGCAAAACAAGTTGGACTCCACCCGCATCAGCGTCGAAGGCAAATTACTTGGCTGGCGCCTGGAACAAGGTGCGCCGGTTTTGGAAATGCAATCCGGCCAGCATCTGTATCTCGCACGGCTCGCGCCGGGGACGTCTGACCAAGTCACCTTTCGCGTCGGCAGTCGGCTGGCGCTGAAAGGCGCCTACGTCAGCCGCGCGCGCAACCAACATTCTTACACCGAAGCCGAAGCCTTCGACCTATTGATAAATTCGCCAGCGGACATTATTGTCCTCTCCCAGCCGACTTGGTGGACATTGCCGCGGCTGTTGATTTTCATGGGAGTTTTGCTGGTAGTTCTGGCGATCGCGGCAATTTGGATCACCCAATTGCGACGGCTGGTGGAGCAACGCACCACCCAGCTCCGGGGCGAAATCCAAGAGCGCGAACGCATCGAACGCCAGCACGCACTGGAAGCGGAACGCTCCCGAATTGCCCGCGATTTACATGACGATCTTGGATCAAGCCTCACCGAAATCAGCGTGCTCGCCAGCACCGGCCAACGCCCGTTGACGGCTGAAAACAACCACTCCAATTTGTTTCGAGTCATCTCCGGCAAGGCGCGCGGGTTGATTGCCGCTCTGGACGTCATCGTGTGGGCCGTTGATCCCGAAGACAACTCGTTGCAATCGTTGGCGGATTATTTGAGCGGCTATGCTGCCGACTTTTTTTCACACACCAATCTGGCCTGCCGCTTCAAGGTTCCGGTAGTCTTTCCCCAGCTCACGCTCGAGGGCCGCGTGCGGCATGATTTGCTCATGGCCGTAAAAGAGACGTTGAACAACATCGTGCGCCACGCGGAAGCAACGGAGGTGGAATTTCGGATGGCGGTTTCCCATGAAAGTCTGGGCATTGAAATCGCCGACAACGGAAAAGGTTTTGCCGGCTGGCCGGAAAATGACGGACACGGCTTGAGAAATCTTCCCGCCCGGATGAAAAAGATCGGCGGTGACTGCACCATCGAATCGCACGTCGGCGGCGGCACAACCGTGAAAATCTACCTGCCGTTGTCAGCCTCAGGCAAAAACAATGTCGCCCGATAAAAATGAAATACGATGTTTGACGGATGTCTTATTGGTGTCATCAGGGCTAACTTAGCTTCAGGTCGTAGTGTTTTTCGATTTAAAAGATAATGATATGTTGGCACATTTAGCACCAGATTTGACACCCAGAACCGATTTGATGACGAAAGTTGCCATTGTTGAAGACAACGCCACCTTGCGCGAATACCTTGCGGAAATGATCGGCAACACGCCGGGGCATCGGTGTGTATGCGCTTGCGCATCGGCGGAGCAGGCGTTGATCGAAATTCCCGCGCACAAGCCGAATGTCGTGCTGATGGACATCCACCTTCCGGGAGAATCAGGCATCACCTGCACCGCCCGCTTGCGTGAAAAATTGCCTGACCTGCCGATCATCATGCTAACCGTTTACAAGGATATCAAAGTGATTTTTCAAGCCCTCAAGGCCGGTGCCTGCGGTTACGTCCTGAAGCGCTCCGACGAGAAGGAAATTTTTGAGGCCATTGCCGAGGTGCGCGCCGGTGGCGCGCCAATGACCAGCGAAATTGCGCGCATGGTGGTGCGTTCGTTCATGGAAGTCCCCAAAACACCGGATGCCAATGACACAGATCAATTATCAACGCGAGAGATGGAAATCCTCGCCCTCGTGGCGGAAGGCTGCCCAAATAAAGAGATTTCCTCGCGCCTTTTCATCACCACCGGCACCGTGCGGACGCACTTGACGCACATCTTCGAAAAGCTTCACGTTCGCTGCCGCACCGAAGCGGCAGCAAAATATTTTCGTTCAAAACCTTCCGACCTGCCGCCGCCCCCCGTCGCCACGAATTAGTGCCTGGCATTTTATGTATGCCGCTACCTTCGCACCGGATTGCGCTGGCAGTTTTTTTGATTGGGATAAAAAAATTCTATTTCACAGTTCAGCAGGACAATGAACGGAAGAGTCATTGTTCTCCGGAAAAACCCGCCAGCGACTGCTTGCAAAAGAAGCCATCTCATCGAAGAAAAACCTTAAAACCAGACGCTTTAAGACTGGCTCCAGAGGAAGGGCTCGAACCTTCAACTTCGCGGTTAACAGCCGCGCGCTCTACCATTGAGCTACTCTGGAACACAAACGGGCGCGCAATTTACAAATCTCCACCGCTCGCGTCAATTTCATTCGTCAAAGTTTTTGGCAGCCGCTGCAAAAAAATGTGCTCCGGGCGGATTGCACCAAGCGCTTGATGGGTTTGCCGCATTGCACGCACGGTTTGCCGGCGCGGTCATAAACCAGCAAACGCTCTTCGTAATAATTTTCCGCACCGGGCGCGCGGCCAAAATAAAACAAACCGTCCGTCTTTCCCCCGCCAAAATTCAGTTGCACAGTGCTGCCGCCGGCGATCGCCTCCGCCAGAACTTTGCAGATTGCGCAATGCAAGGCCTTCACCTGCGTGAACGTCAGCTTGTTCGCCGCACGCTTGGGCGAAATCTTGGCGCGGAACAACGCCTCGCTCGCATAAATGTTGCCCACGCCGGCGACGAGCGACTGGTCGAGCAATTTCACCTTGATGGGCTGGCGCGAGCGTTGCAGTTCACGCGCAAAAACTTCCGGTGTGAAATTTTTATCCCACGGCTCCGGCCCAAGTTTCTCCGCAGACGATAAATCCAACGTCATCCGCCCGAAATAGCGCGTGTCCTCGTAAATAAAATTGCCCCGGTTCAATTCTAAAACCACCGCCGCGTGCTTCGGCGGCGGCGCAGATTTTTCTGCGACAAACATTTTACCCGTCATTCCAAGATGGCCGAGCAGCGTGAAATTTTTGCCAGGCGTTTTTGAACGAAACTCGAATAACAGATATTTTCCGCGCCGCGAAAGTGATTTGAATTTTGCACCAGTCAAAACACGTTTTAATTCACGTTCTGAAGTCGGCTGGAGGACTTTTGGGCGGTTGACTTGAACGCTGCGTATGGTTTTCCCGCGCAGCACCGGGCGCAGATGTCGCGCGAGCACTTCGACTTCAGGAAGTTCAGGCATGGCGCATTAAATAGTCGCGCGTCGCTGCTGCGACACCCGACCAAATTCAACTCACATACGTCCCGATTTTTTCGCCCAGCACGACGCGCTTGAGATTGTGCGCCTTGAAGAAATCAAACACGATAATCGGCATCTTGTTGTCCATGCACAGCGAAAACGCCGTGGAGTCCATCACCTTCAACTGCCGTTGCAGCGCGTCAATGTAGGAGATTTCTGCGAACCGTTTTGCCTTCGGATTTTTCTTCGGGTCGCTGTCGTAGATGCCGTCCACCTTCGTCGCCTTGAGAATTACTTCTGCGCCGATTTCGTTCGCGCGCAACGCCGCGGCCGTGTCCGTGGAAAAATAGGGATTGCCCGTGCCGCCGCCAAAAATCACCACGCGGCCTTTTTCCAGATGCCGCACCGCGCGCCGGCGGATGAACGGCTCCGCCACCTGGGACATCGCGATGGCGCTCTGCACGCGCGTCGGGCAGCCGAGCTTTTCCAGCGCGTCCTGAAGCGCGAGCGAGTTGATGATCGTCGCGAGCATGCCCATGTAATCGCCCGTGGCGCGTTCGATGCCGCGCTCACTGCCGGTGAGGCCGCGAAAAATATTTCCGCCGCCGACGACCACGACCACCTGCACTCCGAGTTCGCGCACCTCGCGAATCTGCTCAGCCATGTGGTGCACTGCCTCGGGCGAAATACCCATGCCGTTCGCATCACCGAGTGACTCACCGCTCAATTTCAGAAGAATGCGGGAAAATTTTGATTTTTTGGACTTGGTCATAGAAGTTGAAGCGCGCAGAACATTTGAAAAGTTTTATCAGTCCACGGGCTAACCGTCAAACTTACGTCGAGAAAAATTACGGAAGCCAGACTATTTCAACTCCGCCGCTATCTGCTCGCCCAGCGCCGCCGCTTCGGCAATCGGACGTTTCACCGCGCCGCGCTTCACGGTTTCATCGCGGAAAGAAATTGCCTTGAGCGAAATCTTGTCGCCGATGATTTCCGCGTGTGCGCCGACGGGACTCTGGCAGCCGCCGCCCATGCCGCGCAAAAACGCGCGTTCCGCCGTCACGGCGTGGAAGGTGTCGAAATGGTTCAGCCGCTCGACAATTTTCAGGATGCGCTCATCATCGGCGCGCGTCTCGATGCCGATGGCGCCCTGCCCCACGCACGGCAGCATTTCGTCGAGGCTCAAAATGGTCGCCAACATTCCGTCCGGCACGGCGTCCCCGCGAATCGTGCCGTCGGGATTGATGTCGAAATTCAGCCGCTTCATGCCGGCGAGCGCAAGAATCGTCGCGTCCAGTTCGCCGCGCTCGGCGACTTTTTGCATGCGCGTCGCCACATTGCCGCGAATCTCTACAATCTTCAAATCCGGCCGCGCATCGAGTAACGACATTTTCCGCCGCGTGCTGCTCGTCGCGATGGTCGCGCCCTTCGGAAAATCTTTCAGCTTCAAGTGCGGTTGGTAGCCGCGCAAATCACTTTTGCCCGATGCGCTATCGGCTTGTTCGCGAATGATTTCTTTTTGTTTCGCCAGAAAATTTGCGTCGCGATAAATCAAAACATCGCGCACATCTTCGCGTTTCGGCGTCGCGGCGAGAATAAGGCCGGACGGCAAATCCGTCGGCAAATCTTTCAGGCTGTGGACGGCGAGATCGGCCTGGCCTTTGACGAGCGCCACTTCGAGTTCCTTCGTGAACAGACCTTTCGGCAGCGATTCGGCCTGATCGCCTTTTTTGGCCATCGAGGCTTTTTGCAATTTGTCGCCGGTGGTCTTGATGATCTTCAGTTCGAAGCGCAGACGCGGAAACGCCGCGCGGCACATGGCGGCGATCATGTTCGACTGCGCCAGCGCCAGCGCGCTGCCGCGCGTGCAGATGATGATGGGACGTTCAGCGGCCATAAATTCCTAACCACAGATTTACACAGATGCGTCCGGATGAAAAGTAAACACGGTCAACGGAAATTGCCTTTGTCAGCGCAAATTTTGTTGTGCCAGTAAGGCTGCAACTTTCTCTGCAATAATTTTCTCACAGCGGGCGACTTCTTCTTTTCGCAGGTTCAGATACTCGGCGGCGATGCCCTGCAAATCGTCCACGTTGTAGAGATAGACGTTGTCCAGTTCGTTCACCGCTGGGTCAATGTCGCGCGGCACGGCGATGTCAATCAGCAGCAGCGGACGGTTCTTGCGCCGTTTCATCAGCGGCCCCAGTTTCGCGCGATCCAAAATGTGCTGCGGTGCGGCAGTGCTGCTCACGGCGATGTCTATGCGTTCAAATTCTTCCGGCCATTGCTCGAACGGCACGGTGGTGGTTCCTGCACCCAATTCAGCAGCCAAAGCCTGCGCGCGTTCCGACGAACGGTTGGTGACGGTAATTTTTTTTACACCACGCGATTGCAAGGCGCGGGCCGTCTTCTCGCTCGTCTCGCCCGCGCCGATGACGAGAACTTCGTGCTCGGCAAGGTTGCTGAAAATTTTCTCCGCGAGTTCCACGGCGGCGGACATCACGGACACGCTGCCGCGCTGGATGTTTGTCGTGGTGCGGATGTGCTTGGCCACGTTGAAAGCGCGCTGGAAAGCCTTGTTCAGCCGCGCGCCGGTGTGCTGGTGCGCGAGCGCGAGTTCGTAAGCCGACTTAAGCTGGCCGAAAATCTCCGTCTCGCCAATGACCATCGAATCGAGTCCGGCGGCCACTTTGAACAGGTGATGCAGGCTGTGCGGCTCGGCGAGCGCATATATTTCATCGCCCAGCGCGCCATCGAAAGCGTGATGAGCGACCAGAAATTTTTTGAACTCCGCAAATGCGATTTCTGGCGCGAGTGCAGTCGCCGCGTAAATCTCCACGCGGTTGCAGGTTGAAAGAATGGCCGCCTCGTTCGCGATACCAGCCGCGCGCAGCGCCTGGAGCGCGCCGGGAATTTTTTCGCCGGCAAACGCAAAGCGTTCGCGCAGTTCGACCGGCGCGGAACGATGACTCAAACCAATGACGACGACACTCATTTAGTTGTGCAGGCCGGAGAAGTGGTTGGTGATGCCGAACGTCAGCAGCAGAAACGCGAAGGCGATGATGACGCCCACGGCAAACCGCCGCGCGGGGCGCCCGAAAAATTTATGCGCGACGAGCGCTTCGAGATACACGAGCCAGAGCAGCCCAGACCAAAGCACTTTGGCGTCGGCAAAATAAGCTGCGCCGTCTTTGCGCGGCAGCAGCCAGCCCACGACCAATCCCACCGTGAGCAAAATAAAACCAACGGCGACGAGCCGCGTGGCGATGAGTTCGAGCCGTTGAATCGAAGGCAAAAAAGACAGCAGCGCGCGGAGCTTGTGCAATTTCAAATCGCGTTGCTCGACGAGAAACATCACCGCCGCGACCGCCGCCAAACCGAACGCGCCGTAAGCTTGCAGAATTGTCGCCGCGTGCAGGCTGCGGAGCGCGCCGGAGAATTCCGGCTTCGGCCCGTGCGGCGGATCGAGCGACGGCATCAACGCAAAAATTCCGACGGTGAACAGCACCGGCGCGGCGAAGGCGCAGATGAATTTGAAACGCGGCATCAGCGCATACGCGAGCGACGCCAGGCCGAGCGCCCAAAGCAGAAACGTCGTGGCCTCGTAAAGATTATTGACGGGACAGGCATTGAGCGAAAGGCCGCGCTTGGTCATCGCCAGCGTGTGCAGCGCCACGCCGGCGGCGAGCAGGAAATAATTTACCCAGTCGTCGCGGCGAAAACCTTTGCGCCAGAGAAAAACGGAATAGACGGTCGCGCTACCGTAAAGCAGCACGGCGAGCAGAAAACAATGACGGTCAGTGAACCAAGCCATGCGCACAGGTTAATTCCCACGCGGCGCGCTGCAAAGCATTTCCCGCAGCCACATACAATTCACGAGCGTTGCCGCGTGGCTTCATAGAGAAAAATTCCGGTGGCGACGGCCACGTTCAGCGAGTTCATATGCGATGGCATTGGGATTTCCACCATGTCATCACACACGGCGAGCGCGGCGGCGGTGAGGCCGGGGCCTTCCGCGCCGAAGACGAGGCAACAGTCGCCGCGCAAATCGGCGTGTGCCAGTTTCTTCGCGTCCGCCCGCGGATGCGCCGCGAGGCAGCGCACACCGCGCGCACGGAGCGACTGCAAGGTGGCGACTAGATTTTCCGTCTGCAAAATTGGTTGCTCAAAAATCGTGCCCATGGAACCGGACACGGCGCGACGTTGAAATGGACTATTGCTCGTTTCACCAATCAGCAAAATATGCGCGCCGAATGCCGCGCAGTTGCGGACGACCGCGCCGAGATTTTCCGCGTTGGCAATGCCTTCCACGGCGGCGAGCAGCAGCGGGCGCGGCGAATTTTTTAGCAGCGTTTCCAAATCCGGCAGCGACGGAATTTTGGCCACGGCCAGCGCGCCTTGGTGCAATTGATAGCCGGTGATGGTTTCGAGCAACGCCGCTTCGGCGGTAAAAACGTGAATCGGCTCCGGCCGTGCGCGGAGCTGCGGCTCGAGTTTTTCCAGCCACGCGGGTGTGAGCAGCGCAGAGATAACGGTGAACCGGCTGGCGAGCAGACGCTTGATGACTTTGTTGTTCGCCGCTACGAGCACACCGGCGCGCTCGTGTTCGTCCACGCGTTTCAGCGTGCGATACAACTGCAATTCCGGCGCGTCGAGCGATTGGACGGGTTCAAGATGCGAAATGGCCACGCACCCATTTAACCGCGCGGCGGTGGCAATGAAAAGCGCGGAGAAAATGGATTGAAAGTTATCGGGTGAAGGTTGAAAGTTTTGCGTGGCAAATCAAACCGGCAAATTTCCAGCTGTAGCCCGCACCTGCTTTGGCGGCTGGTTGTGCGTGTTCATCGCGCTGTTTCAACTGGCAGCGGACGCCACCGAATCACCGTGGTCACGCGTCGTCGTCATCGGCGCGAGCGCGTCCGGCGGTTTTGTTTTGTCCGAGCCATTTGGCGGGACGAATACGGCGCGCTGCAAGTTGCATCATTATCTGGACGCCGCCATCGCCGTGCCGCACGCACCGGTGAAAAATTTTGGCACCGCGCTGTTCTTCCTGAATCCCGATGCGCTCGCCGCGCAGGAAATCGAGGCGGCTACCAACAATCATCCCACGCTCGTCGTGGCGGTGGATTTTCTGTTTTGGTTTTGTTACGGCGAGGGAGCCACCGATGCGGAACGCGCGGCGCATTTTGAAACCGGCCTGAAATTTCTGGAACAGATCCCCTGCCCGCTCGTCATCGGCGACATCCCCGATGCTTCCGCCGCGACGAACACCGGCATCATCAGTCTCCCGCAAGTCCCAAGTGAAGCCGCCCGCCGGGCGGCGAACCAGCGGTTGAAAAAATGGGTGGCGGCGCATCCGCAAGCCACCATCGTGCCGCTCGCAGAATTCATGAGCGCCGTGAAAGCGGATGCCGCCATCAAGCTGCACAACGGGATTTTGCCCGCCGGCAAAACCCGCACGCTGCTGCAGGCCGACCAGTTGCATCCCACGCCGCGCGGCGCAGCGATGCTGGCGCTGGGAATTTTGGATGCGCTGGTGCAGGCGCAGAGACAATTTCCCGCGAAGGAAATTCGTTGGGACACCAGCGAAGTTTTTAAACGCGGAAATGCGGCGGCATCCCGGTAAAGCGCCGAACTGGTTTCATGGCGACGCGTGCCGGAGAGCCGTTACGACTGCAGCAAATCCTTCTGCCACTTCATCAGTTCCGCCGCGTGTTGATCCCAATCGCGTGCAAGGTCGCCGAGGACGGATTTGGGCGCGATGAGCGTGGGATCAAGTTGCAACTCGTGCGCGTGCTGGTCGCGGGTTTTTTCCAGCTCGCGGAACCGGCGGAACTCCGCCTCGCTGGGACGCTGTGAACGGTGGCGGATTTTTTGCGGAAATTGTTCCGGCGGCACGGCGCGCGCGGCGACGATGGCCGCGTGCAAGGTTTCCTTCCGGCGCGGATGCATCCGCGGCGGAATGAGCTGCTCAAACGGCTGTTGCCCCGAAACGGCTTGGCAAATCATAATCATCGTCTCGTGTGACAACACAAAAAACGGCGGGCGGCTCGCGGCGATGGCCTCGCGTTCGCGCCAGTGCCACAGTTCCCGCAAGACGGCGAGCGCGGGGCTTTCCAAAAATGTGCTGCCCTTGATGCGCCAAACTTCGTCCGGGTCGATGACCGGCGGGATGGAACTTTCGGCGATGAGGCGCGCGCAACTTTCCTGATGCCACGCGAGCCGGCCTTTGGCGATGAGTTCGCTACGCAATTTTTCTTCGAGCGTCTTGAGGTGGCGCGTGTCGTTGCGGGCATACTCCTCCATGCGCGGCGTGAGCGGCCGCTGTGCCCAGTCAGCTTTCTGCGGGCCTTTGTCGAGCTTGATGCCGAGAAATTTTTCCACCAGCGCGCCGAGGCCGAACTGTCGTTCGCCGAGCAGGCGCGCGGCGAGCATGGTGTCGAAAATTTCCGTGGGCGCGAAGTCGTGGTGCTTGCGCAGCAGGCGCAAATCATAGTCGGCCGCGTGGAAAATCAATTCCCGCCCGGAGAGCGCGTCGAGGAACGGAGCGATGTCCATTTTCGCGAGAGGATCCACCAGGCGATCGCCGGCGGTGGTGCTGATCTGGATGAGACAAACCTTTTCCGGGTAGGCATGGAGGCTGTCCGCCTCGGTGTCAATGGCCAGCCACGCGGCGGATTTCATCACGGGCAGAAACGCAGCGAGCTTTTCTTGGGTGTCAATCACGGGCGCAGAGTCTGCGTGAAATTTTGACGAAAGAAAAGTTTTTGCGACAAGTTTGAACGCCGCGCTGCTTGTCAAATCCAAGACGGTGGTCTATTTTCGCCAAATGTCGTTGAAGAAACATCTCGCCGCCGCCGCGCTGCTTGCCTGCGGCCTCCAATTCAATTTCGCCGACACCATCCAGCTCAAGGACAAGTCCGCCGTCACGGGGAAAATTCTCGCCGAGAAATCCGATTCCATCGTCGTGGACGTGGGCTACACCGCGCTCGTCATCCCACGCAATGCCATCAACCGCATCAGCAAGGCCAGCGAGACGAACGCCGCCGCCGCGCCGGTCGCGGCCACCGGACAATTTTATGCCGCGACGACCAAAACTTCCGCCGCCCGCGATGTCAGTTCGCTCGTGAAGCAAATTGGCGAAGCCGTGGTGCAAGTGAAGACGCCCGGCGGCCTCGGCTCCGGATTTTTTATCAATGACGAGGGTTATCTCATCACGAATTTCCATGTCATCGAGGGCGAGACGGAAATTTCCGTGGAAGTGTATCACCAGACCGGCGGCCAGCTTGACCGCGAGACGTATCGCGCGGTGAAAATCATCGCCATCAATAAATTTCACGACCTCGCTCTGCTGCACATCGAGGATAAGGGCGCGCCGAAGTTCAAATCCATTTTGCTCGGCACTTCCGATGCGTTGAGCGTGGGCGACGGCGTGTTCGCCATCGGCAGTCCGCTCGGCCTCGAACGCACGGTCACGCAAGGCATCTTGAGCACCAAGACGCGCCAGCTTGAGGGCGAACTGTATTTGCAGACCAGCACGCAGATCAATCCCGGCAACAGTGGCGGCCCGCTCTTCAACCTCGCCGGCGAAGTCGTGGGCGTGACGAATATGAAAATCACCTTCGGCGAAGGTCTCGGCTTTGCGATTCCCGTCGAGCTCGTGAAAAACTTTCTCGACCACCGCGACGCCTTCGCCTACTCCACCGACAATCCGAACAACCCGTTCCGCTACCTCGAACCGCCGAGCCGCATGAAGCAAACCGTGGAGGCGAAATAATTTCGCCGCAGAATTCTCTGCCTGCCTGATGCCAGCCGGGAAAACTTTATCGGCTTGCGATTCAAAACTAATTCCCACCGACCAGTGCGTGATAGTTCAACCCTCACCGTTCAAGCTGCGGTGCTTCAGCCGTGAAGCTGCCAGATTTACCCGTGAGATTCCAAGTATTTGAACCCACAAGCCAACCAAGGCACGAGGAGTGCCAAGTAAAAACGCTGACGTGGCTTCTCGGCGGCTGAACCAAGTGAAAGCGCCGCCTACATCAGACTGAACATCCCAACACCATGCCCGCCACGGAGTGCTGTCCCGGTTCACCAAGGGCGCGGTTTGACGGGTGTATTTCAACCCAGCGCGCCCAGTTCGCTTTCGGTCAGGGATGCGACCACGCCCGCTATGTCCCGCCGATGAAACCAAAATTCATTTGGCAACACGAGCCTGCCAATAACATCCCGCCCACACTTCAAGCCAGCGGCGGTATTTTTTGAATTGGCATCTTCGCCAGTTGCGTCATGCTGTGGGTGGTTTTACCAATACAATTATGATTTTTTATCTCCACCGGTTTAGAAACATTACCGCCGTCATCGTCGCCGGTTTTCTTTTCGTCCAGTCCACCACCTTTGTCCGCGCCGCCATTGCGCCGGCGGAAAATCTTTTGCCCGCCGACACCATCGCGTTTTTCAGCGTGCCGGACTGCGCCGTGTTCCGCACCGTGGCGAAGACTTCCCCGCAGCTCATGTGCTGGAACGACCCGGCGATGAAGCCGTTTCACGACAAGTTCATGGGCAAGCTCACGGAGAAATTCATCGCGCCGCTCGAAAAAGACCTCGGCCTGAAGGTGGATGACTTTGCCGATTTACCGCAGGGACAGTTCACCGTCGCCGTGACCGTGAACGGCTCGAACGGCCACGACGACATCCCGCCCGGCCTGCTACTGCTGCTCGACGCGAAGGACAAAAGCGCCCAGCTCAAAACCAACCTTGCCGCGCTCACCAAAAAAATGACCGACAACGGCCGCACGCTCCGCTCGGAAAAAATCCGCGGCCTCGCGTTCACCGTCGTCACGCTGTCGAGCAACGAACTGAACAATATTTTCGGCCAGCGCACGCCCGTCACCGAAGTCGGCAAGGAACCGAAACCGGAAAAACCGGTGGATATTTATTTCACACAGTTTGAGTCGCTACTCATCGCCGCCAATTCGCCCAAGCTTGCAGACGCCGTGGCGGCGCACCTCACCGGCGGTTCCGCGCCCGCACTGGCGGAGGACGCGGCGTTCGCCGGAGACAAGCTCTCGCAGTTCCGCGACGCGCCAACTTACTACGGCTGGTTCAACGGCCGGGTGTTTTTCAATCTCATTGCGCAAGTGCCTGAAGACACCGACACCGGCAACGGCCTGATGCCGAAATTTTCCGCCTCGAAAATTCTTGCCGCGACCGGGCTGGGCAATCTGAAATCCGCCAGCTTTGCGATTCATGATGGACGGGACGGCTCGATTGCCGACATCCACCTCACAGCACCGGCTGATTCACGCACCGGCATTCTGAAAATGCTTTCACTGCCCGCGAAGGACGCCAGCGCGCCGGCGTTTGTGCCCGCCGATGCGACGAAGTTCACCCGCATCCGGCTCGATGGTAAACAGACGTGGAACGATCTTTTGAAAATGTTCGCGGGCATCTCGCCACAGGCGCTAGCGGGCATCAATTCCGTCGTGGATCTGGCCAATGCCGGGGCGCAACAAAAAGACCCCAGCTTTGATTTGCGCAAAAATCTGTTTGGTAATCTTGGCGACGATATCATCAGCTATTCTAAATCGCCCGTTGGCGACACGCTGGCAGCGATGTCCCACCCGCCGTCCATCGTGCTCGTCGCCACGCCGAATGCCGACCAGATGATTCAGGCCGTGAAAGTAATCGGCTCGATGGCCGCGCCGCAGGATTCCTCCGCGCAGCCGCGTGATTTTCATGGGCACAAGATACATTCCATCGCCCTGCGTGCTCAACACACGGCGAACGGCGGCACGGTTCCGCAGCCGCCGTGGCTGTTGAGCGCCGCGAACGGCTACGTCGCCTTCACCACGGATGCGGGGATGCTGGAAGAATTTCTCCGCAGCGCGGATGGCACAGCAAAGCCATTGCGTGAAACTGCTGGATTAAACGAGGCCGCCGCCCGCGTGGGCGGCACAGGCACCGGACTTTTCAGCTACCAGAACCAGCGTGAAACGATGCGCGTGGCGTTTAAGCTGTTCAAGAACGCCGTGGACTCCGACCCGACCATGAAGATGTTTCCGCGCGAGTTCCGCGAGTGGGCGGATTTCTCACTGCTGCCGGAATATGACCGCGTGGCGAAATATTTTTACCTGTCTGTTTTCACCGGCAGCGCTAACGCGGACGGCTTGGCGTTGAAGGTTTTCACGCCGCGACCACCGCAGTTGAACTAAAAAACTGTTTGCGTCCGGGGGGAAGCGTGGTAAATAAGCGGTAACCCACTTTCACGGCGGCCGGTCCGCCATGTGATGCGAAACTCAGCCAACAAATCGCGCAGCCAAGGCTTCACCCTCATCGAGGTGCTGGTGGTCATCGCCATCATCGGCATTCTCGCAGCCTTGCTATTGCCGGCACTGGCCAAGGCGCGGGAACGCGGGCTGGCGATAGTCTGCCTGAACAACACCAAACAGCTCGCCGTGGGCTTGCAACTTTACGCGGACGACCACAACGGCGCATTGCCCTACAACCTCGGCATGAGCGGCCATCCGGAAACTTCCTATCGCACCGATATGAACTGGGTCAACAACGTGATGACTTGGGATTTGAGTTCCGACAACACCAACCGCGCCCCAATCACCAAGGCGGCACTCGGCGCATATGTCAGCAGTTCCACCGCCATCTACCGCTGTCCCTCCGACCACACCTTGAGCGCCGCACAATCCGCCGCGGGCTGGGACGCACGCATCCGCAGTTACTCGATGAATGCGCTCATTGGCAACGCCGGTAACTTCAGCACCAACGGCGTGAACATCAACGACCCGCACTACAAACAATTTTTCAAACTCTCGCAAATCCCGCGCCCGGCGGATATTTTTGTGTTCCTCGATGAACACCCCGACAGCATTGATGATGGCTATTTTGTGAATAAGGAAGCGCCACCCACCGGCGGTTACAACAGCAGCGTCAGCTATTACCCGGAATGGACCGACTTGCCCGGCTCATATCACAACCGCTCGGCGGCGTTTTCATTTGCCGACGGGCATGCTTCGCTCCACCGCTGGCAGGGCGAGCGCACGGTTCGCCCTTCACTGCCAAATGGAGCCAACCTGCCGATGGCGGTCTATAAATCCGACCTGACCGATTTTCAATGGGTGATGGCACACATGAGCATTGAAAACTGACGTCCACGAAAATGGCGATCAGGATTTTCATAACAGATATTTTTTAAGCTCCGCCTCGTCGCCCTCCAGTCCGAGAAAATAAAGTTTCCCATCCTTCACCCACGTCGCCGTCGCCAGCCGATTGACCTTAGCAAAATGCGGGGCGGAATCCTCCGGCACACCCTTGACTGATTTTTTATCCACCACAAACAGCCACAAATCACTTTCCACCCCAGCCGGCAGCGGTTTGCCCGTGCAAAAACAGATCATGGATACATGCTGATCCTGCCAGCCCTCAACCGCGCAACCGCTTTGCGCGGCCAGCTGTAACGGCGCGGGCAGCACAAAATCGGCGGGTGAATTTTTATCCTTCAGATAGCCGCGAATTTTTCCCCCGTCGCTCGCCAACAGATCCATCGCATAGCCGCGCAGCGCAAAACCGGCCATCTGCTTTTGAAAAATCTCCAGCGTGTCGTCCCGCTCCCGCTGGCTGGCGAACCACACCACTCCCGCCAGCGCCAGCAACACGCACGCGGCCAGCGCCACCGCCAGTTGACGGCGACGCGGTGCGGCGCGGCGGCTGGCGGCGTGTTCGGAAATGATCTGTTCGCGCAAGCCTTCCGGCACGGGAATCTGCCGGAATTTTTCGCGCAGCACGAACTGCCGCGCGCAGTGCATCTCCAGCCAGTGCGCGAGTTCGGGGTCGCGCCGGGCAAGTTCGAGCGCGGCGATGACCTGTGCGTCCTGCTCATCCGCCGCGTGATGGTGGCGGTAGAGCAGCAAAATATCTTTGGCGGTTTCGCGGTTCACAGTTTTGGCGGTTGCGGTTTCACGGTGGTCAGCAACTGGTGCAGCCGCGCCAGTCCGCGCGCCAGGCGCGACTTGACCGTGCCCAGCGGCACCTCCAGCACCTCGGCGATTTCGTTGTAGGAATGATCCTGCAAATAAAACAACGCGACGGGCGCCTGATAAATTTCATCCAGTTGCGCCAGCGCCTGCAACACCAGCGCGGAATCCAGATGGTTCACTGACGGTGGCGCGACGACGGGCAGGTCTGCCGCCGCGAATTCCAGCTCGACGTGCGGGAAACGGCTTTGCCGGCGTTTTTTGCCGAGAAACTCGCGGTGCAACGTCGTGAACAGCCAGGTCTTCACTTTTGACTTGTCGCGCAGTTGATGGCCTTTGCCCGCCCAGATGCAGAACGTCTGCTGGGTAAGGTCGCACGCTTCCGCCTCCTCCCGCGTGAGGCTGAAGGCGAATTGATACAGCATTCCATAATAGGCGGTCACAAGACCGTCAAAGTCCGGGCTTTCAGCCATGGCGCGACATCAATGATTGGAGTCCGTGCAAACCGGATTGTTCCAAACTATTTGACGGAAAACAAACTGCCTTGTCCGCGTTGCTTTCTTTGCTAACCTCCACCGCTCAACTGTGAGCATTGCCAAAGAAATTTCCAAACGACGCACCTTCGCCATCATCTCGCATCCGGACGCCGGTAAAACGACGTTGACGGAAAAATTGCTTTTGTATGGCGGCGCGGTGCAGCTCGCCGGCTCCGTAACCGCGCGCAAAAACCAGCGCGCCACCACCTCGGACTGGATGGAGCTGGAAAAAAAGCGCGGCATCTCCATCAGCTCGACCGTGCTGCAATTTGATTACGACGGCTTTCGCATCAACCTGCTCGACACGCCCGGCCACAAAGATTTTTCCGAAGACACTTATCGCGTGCTGACCGCCGTGGATTCTGTGGTAATGGTGATTGATTCTGCCAAAGGCATCGAGCCGCAGACGCGCAAACTTTTTGAAGTCTGCCGTCAGCGCGGCGTGCCGATTTTCACCTTCATGAACAAGTGCGACCGGCCCATGAAAAATCCGCTGGAGCTGATTGACGAACTGGAGCGCGTGCTCGGCATCGGCGCGTTTCCCGTGAACTGGCCCATCGGCAACGGCCCGGAATTTCAAGGCATCTACGACCGCAAGACGAAAATCATGCACACGTTTGAGCGCGTGGTCGGCGGCAAATATCGTGCGCCAGTCAGCGTCGGCGGCCTGCACGACCCGGCGGTGCGCGGCAATTTGAGCGACGCAGAATTTGCGAAGACGGTGGAAGAATTGGAGATGCTCGAACTCGCCGGTGAAGAATTCGACGAGGCCGAAGTGCTCGCGGGAAAAATTACGCCGGTATTTTTCGGCAGCGGCGTGAACAACTTTGGCGTGCAGCTTTTGCTCGACGGCTTTTTGAAGCATTCGCCGCCGCCGAAGCCACGCGTGATGGCGGGCATTGAAATTTCACCGGAAAACCCGGCGTTCAGCGGTTTCATTTTCAAGATCCAGGCAAACATGGACCCAAAGCACCGCGATCGCATCGCGTTCATCCGCGTTTGCTCCGGCAAGTTTGACCGCGACATGACGGTGTATCACTCTCGTTCCGAGAAAAAAGTCCGTCTCTCGAGCTCGCATAAATTATTCGGTAACGAACGCGAGACGGTGGATGAGGCGTTTCCGGGCGATGTCATCGGTCTCGTCGGCCACGATGGCTTCGGCATCGGCGACACCTTGACCACCGACCCAAAGATTGCCTACAAGGAAATCCCGCGCTTCACGCCCGAAGCCTTTTCGTATCTGCATAATCCGAACACGGGAAAATACAAACAGTTTCGCCAGGGTCTCGACCAGCTTTTGCAGGAAGGCGTCATCCAGGCGCTGTATCTGCGCAACTCGTCCATCAAAACGCCGCTGCTCGCGGCGGTCGGACCGCTACAGTTTGAGGTCGTGCAATTCCGGCTCGAAAGCGAATACGGCGCGGAATCGCGACTCGAAGCCGCACCGTGGAACGTCGTCCGCTGGTTGCCCACGGACATCACCGAGGATGCGCTCGACGCACTCACCTTGCCCACCGGCGCAAAACTCGCCTACGACGTCGGCAAAAATCCGGTGGCACTGTTTCAGAACGAGTGGTCGGCAAATTATTTCGGCGAGACGAACAGAAATTGCCCGCTCTCCGCCCTGCCCGTGCAGACGGCGCGGGAATGAGTTCCGATTCGGCCGCCGGGTCCTGTGTTTTCAGGACAGCCGCCGCCAAGATTTCCGTTGCCAGAACTGTCACTTGGATTTAACTTCGCGTAACAATTTTTTTACTTATGTCGAACGCTGTCAAAGAATCATCATCGTCGGCGAACGATTTATTGAGAAATTCTACGCTTTACCGCGAGTTTCAGGCCGAACGCGAGGAAATCCTCCGCCACAAGTGGATTGAATCCGAAAAGGCCGGCCACGATATCGGCTTTGAGCGCGCCCTTACAGACTGGATCATCAACCACCGCGCCCACTGGCGCAAGACCCGGCAGTCCGCGCAAAATTAGCCCAGCCAGTCTCCTTTAACGCCGCCCTGCGAGGTGGCGAAGGAAAAATGAAAACCAAGACCAACACGCGAACCAGCCTGGCCAACGGGCGCAGTTCGCGATTTTTATTTTCCATGCCTGACCACACCGTCATCCTCGATGCCACCGCCATCCAGCGGTCGCTTACCCGCATCGCCCACGAGATTGCCGAGCGCAATGAAGCCGGCACCGAGGTTGCCCTGATCGGCATCCCGACCGGCGGCGACCACCTCGCCGCCCGCCTCGCAAAAATCCTCGCCGACATCTGGGGTCACACCGTGCCGACCGGCATTCTCGACACCACCATGCACCGCGACGACCTTGACAGCCGCGCCGCACCAACGATTTATCCCACGGACATCCCCTTTGATGTGACCGGTAAAACCATCGTGCTGGTGGACGACGTTTTATTCACCGGTCGCACCACGCGTGCCGCGATGGATGCGCTCAACGACTTTGGCCGGCCAAAGAAAATTCAGCTTGCCGTCCTCGTGGATCGCGGCCACCGCGAACTGCCCATCAAGGCGGATTTCATCGGCAAGAACGTGCCGACCGCGCAGGACGAAAAAATTTCCCTACTGCTCACCGAATCGGGTGCAGCCAAGGACGAGGTCTTGTTGAAAAGAAAACCTTAAACAGAATTAACAAAATGAACCGAATTTTTTCAAAGCGAACAACCGGCCAAAGGTTCAATCCCGTAAATTCTGTTAATCCTGTCTAAAAATATGTCCTGGACCAAAAAACATCTGCTCGACATCGAGTCGCTCACGGCGGAAGAGATCATCACCGTGCTCGACACGGCGCGCGGCTTCAAAGCCGTCGGGGAACGCGCTATCAAGAAAGTCCCCGCGCTGCGCGGCAAGACAGTCGTCAATCTCTTCATTGAGCCATCCACACGCACACGCATCAGCTTTGAACTCGCGGCGCAGCGGCTTTCCGCCGATATCGTGAATTTCTCCGCCGACGCCTCGTCATTCAAAAAAGGTGAGACGCTCAAGGACACCGCGTTGAACCTTCAGGCGCTCAATGCCGACTTCATCATCATCCGCCACAGCGCAAGCGGCGCGCCGCATTTTCTCTCGCGCGTGCTGGATGCGCACGTCATCAACGCCGGCGATGGCGCGCACGCGCATCCCACGCAGGCGCTGCTCGACTGCTTCACCATCCGCGAGAAAAAAGGCCGCATCGCCGGGCTGAACGTGACGATTCTCGGCGACATCCTTTACAGCCGCGTCGCGCGCTCGGACATCTGGGCGCTCACAAAGCTTGGCGCAAATGTGACGCTGTGCGGCCCGTCCACGCTCGTGCCGAAAACTTTTGAAAAAATGGGCTGCCACGTGACGCATGACGTTGACGAAGCCATCCGCGACGCCGATGTCATCAACCTCCTCCGCATCCAGCACGAACGCCAGCGCCAGACGATGTTCCCGAGCATTGGCGAATACACGCAGCTCTTTGGCCTCAACAAAGCGCGCTTCGCCAAGACCAAACCCGACGCGCTCATCATGCACCCCGGCCCGATCAACCGTGGCGTGGAGATTGACAGCGAGATCGCCGACTGCGGCCGCTCGGTGATTTTGGAACAAGTGACGAACGGCCTCGCCGTCCGCATGGCGGTTTTGTTTTTGGTGAATGGTGGGAAGGCGATTGAAGAACCGGCTAAATAAAAAATGGAAACTTTGAACAATTGTCCGTTTGATCCGGCGATTGAATCAAATCGTCTGGTGCTCAATTATATCAAGAACCTTCATGCCCATGATTGCGTCTCGGAAACGTTGATCAAATCCTTGAAGCCATGCGGAGACGTCCAACTTTTCTCACCTGAAACCTATCGCTATCTGACTGCTTCAACCCAAGGAATTATTTTTGGCTTTGCCGTAGATATGGACACCATTGCTTTTAGGTTAAACAAGAGAATGAAAGAAATAGCTCTTCAAACCGGAGCAAAGGCACTCCCACAATGCGGTGAAGATTGGGTTAATCTGTGGCCCCCTCGAGGCGATTGGCCGAGTGTTGATTACGAATTTTGGGCACTGAAAACCTACCTCAACATTCGCGAGTCTGTGGGATTGGCCTAATTAAATTTCGTCTTAAATTAAATCCCAATCGGATGCCACGCGGTCTTGAATTCCACCGTGTCGAGAATCCAATACGGATCTTCCACCTTCGCGCTGAACCAGTCCGTCGCGGTGTGATTCGCGTAGCGCTTTAGATTCGTCGCGACGCCAGCTTGCAGCTTCGCGCTGATTTCAGAATCGCCCGCGCCGTCCACAATCGCGTTCACGTCCATGTGCGTGGCGATGTGCGGGACGAGTTCGGCGCGCCTGCCGGTGAGGATGTTCACCACGCCGCCGGGCATATCGCTCGTCGCCAGAATCTCGGCGAACGTCGCGGCGGGCAGCGGAAATTTTTCGGACGCGACGACAATCGCCGTGTTGCCGCTCAAAATCACCGGCGCGACGAGCGACACCAGCGCGAGCAATGACGGTTCATCCGGCGCGAGCACCACGACCACGCCCTGCGGTTCCGGCGTGGTGAAATTGAAATGCGACGACGCGACGGGATTCACGCTGCCGAACACCTGCGGGTATTTGTCCGTCCAGCCCGCGAAATGCACGAGCCGGTCAATCGCCACCGTCACCTCGCGTTTCGCCTTCGCGGCGCTGACATCCGTTGAACGCGCGATCTCAGCGACGAGTTCGCCCGCGCGGTTCTGCAACATCTCAGCGGCGCGATAAAGAATCTGCCCGCGATTGTAGGCACTGGCCTTGCCCCAGCCGCCGACCGCCGCACGCGCCGCCACGACCGCATCACGGAAATCCTTGCGCGAGGCGTGGGCGAAATTGTCGAGGTGCTCGCCCTTCGCGGATTTCGCGGGCAGATAGCGTCCGCTCTCGCTGCGCGGAAATTTTCCGCCGATGTAGAGCTTGTAGGTTTTTTTGACGTCGAGACGTGTGCTCATAAATTATTTTTTAGCAGACAGGAAAAAAGTTAAGACGAATCCCACAGCGCAACAAATCGCGCCGCCCAAATAAAAATGCGTGGCTTTTTCCGTCGGCGAACCGGTAAAAAGATTTTTCACCTGCGAATTGACGGATTGAGAAATATCGTGGCCGCGCATCAACAGATACGCACCAATGACTAACAAAATGACGCCGATAATTTTATTCATATTTACAACCAAATTATTCAATCCAACCGGCAATATGCCGCCAGCCCCTGTAATCCACCTTCGCGACCAAAGCCGCTTTCCTTGTAGCCGCCGAACGGACTGGTTGGGTCGAACTTGTTGTAGGTGTTTGCCCAGATGACGCCGGCGCGCAGTTTGTTGACCATCTTGAAAATCTTGCTGCCCTTGTCCGTCCACACGCCCGCGCTCAAACCGTAGGGAATGTTGTTCGCACGCTCGAACGCCTCCTCCGGCGTGCGGAACGTCATCACGCTCAACACCGGTCCGAAAATTTCCTCCGACGCCACGCGATGCGCGTGCGTCACGCCTGTGAGAAACGACGGCGCAAACCAATATCCTTTGGCCGGGAGCGTGCACTGCGTCTGCGTCAACTCCGCGCCTTCGTCCACGCCGCTTTGCACCAGCTCGCGGATTTTTTCGAGCTGCGGACGCGAATTGATCGCGCCGATGTCGGTGTTTTTGTCGAGCGGATTGCCGACGCGCAATGTCTGGATGCGGTCGCGCAATTTCTTGATGACCTTGGAATAAATCCCTTCCTGCACGAACAGCCGCGAACCCGCGCAGCAAACGTGGCCCTGATTGAAATAAATTCCATTGATGACGCCTTCGATGGCCTGATCAATCGGTGCGTCCTCGAACAAAATGTTCGCCGCCTTGCCGCCGAGTTCGAGCGTGAGGCGCTGCGCGCGGCCACCATTGGCGGCTCTTGCGGCGACGCTTTTCGCAATCATTTTGCCGACCTCGGTGCTGCCGGTGAACGCGAGCTTGTTGATGTCCGGATGATTGACGAGCGCTGCTCCGGTCTCGCCCGCGCCGGTGACGATGTTCACCACGCCTTCGGGCAATTCCGCCTCCTGAAAAATCTGCGCCAGCCGCAGCGCCGTGAGACTCGTGGTCTCGGCGGGCTTAAGCACAACCGTGTTGCCGCACGCGAGCGCAGGTGCGATTTTCCACGCGGCCATGAGCAACGGAAAATTCCACGGAATGATCTGTCCCGCGACGCCGAGCGGTTGCGGCGTTTTGCCTGGGAACGCGTATTTCAACTTGTCCGCCCAGCCCGCGTAATAAAAAAAGTGCGCGGCCACGAGCGGCAAATCCACGTCGCGGCTTTCCTTGATGGTCTTGCCGCCGTCCATCGTTTCGAGCACGGCCAGCTCGCGCGACTTCTCCTGGATGATGCGCGCGATGCGATACAGATATTTGCCCCGCTCGCGTCCCGGCATTTTGCTCCAGACCTTGTCGTAAGCCTTGCGCGCGGCCTTCACCGCCGAATCCACGTCCGCTTCATTCGCCGCCGCAATCGTCGTGAGCGTCTGCTCGGTCGCGGGATTGATGGACTCAAAATATTTTCCCGACGTCGGCGCGACGAACTTGCCGTTGATGAACAACTCATGCTGCGGCGCGATGACGTAATTCTTGGAGTCCTCCGGCGCGGGCGCAAAGTCCCACTTGTTGCCGAAATTGAGTTTGCGGTCTTTCAACGGCACAACTGCGTGAGTTGAAGCAGCGACGGCGCGCTTGGGAGAAAGTTTCACAGCTTTGGATTTCGTTTTCATTTTAGAC
>CAIKKJ010000109.1 GCA_903827955.1 uncultured Verrucomicrobia subdivision 3 bacterium | reverse complement strand
ATAATTTCGCGCATCGCGGCAACATCGAGCTGATCTTTCTCACGCCACGAACCTTGCTTGAGAAAAATCAAATCTTCCGGTGAAAGGTAGGCGATGCGGCTGCTGCCGGTCTCCAAAAACCGCAGGCGCGGGCGGAAATCCTCCAGCGTTTTTTCACGCATCACGACAAACATATCCAGACCAAAATCCTCAATCAGCCGGACCGCTCCTGCTTCCGCGGAAAAGTCTTCGATGGTCAGCTCGCGCGCCCAGCCCTCGCCCCATTGCTTGAGACATTCCAAAAGGTTGCGGAGATTTTCCGGGGCTTGACCGACGATGATATCTAGATCTTCAGTCGCGCGCACCAGGCCGTTGAGTGAAATCGCCACCCCACCGACCACCGCGAAATCAACCCCGGCGCGGGCGAGCGCGACCAACAGTCTTTCGTATGGGGAAAAGTTCTCCGGCAGGGAATTCATTTTTGGCGAATTTGTAGATGAATGCGTTCAACTGTTCCAAGCGGACAAGATTGTTGGCGTTCTTAGGCAAACGCCCGACCACTTTTTTCACCGGCTGTTGCAGCGGTTCAATCTGCGCTTTCATCGTGGCCAAACTAGTTCCCGCGCGGCAAACCGTCAACCTCTCACTTCACCGAATTGTTCAACGGCGCGAGGCCCTGAATCCGCACTTCCAGCTTGTCGCCGCTTTGGATCGGACCGACGCCGCTGGGCGTGCCGGTCAGAATCACATCGCCCGGCAGCAGCGTCATGTTCGTGGAAACGAAGCTGACGATTTGTGCGGGCTTGAAAATGAGCTGGCTGGTATTTGAATTCTGGCGGAGCTGGCCGTTTTGGAATTGCTGGATGTTCAGATGGTTCGCGTCAATCTGCGTCTCCACATACGGCCCGAGCGGCGTGAAGGTGTCGAACGATTTGCACCGCGCCCACTGGCCATCGGCCTTCTGGATGTGCCGGTCGCTGATGTCCTGCGCGGCGGTGTAGCCGAAGATGTAGCGCGACGCCTGCGTGGGCGAGACGCTGCGGATTTTTCTGCCGATGACAATCGCCAGCTCCGCCTCGAAGTCCGTGCGATGCTGCGGAAACGGAATTTCAATCTTCCCGCCGTCCGCCAGCAGCGAGGTCGTGGCCTTGAACCAGATCAACGGCTCTGCCGGCAGCTCGCGGCCCATCTCGCGCGCGTGGTCGCGGTAATTGATGCCCACCGCGATGATCTTGCTCGGCACCACCGGCACGAGCGTCTTCACCCCGGCGCGCGGCGTGGGTTTGCGGTCAAAGGCCGGCGCGCCGAAGATGTCCCCTTTGGCGCGGTAGATTTTTCCGTCCACGACCTTCGCGTAAAAAATATCGTCGCCCTTTTGAAATCGTCCGATGGCAGCCATGATGAATTCAGTTTTTGCGTTTACCGTCCTACCGACAGCCAGCAGTCTGCCTCGTTAATCGCCGTTTTCAAATGGTTAATTTTTACGCCAGCCGGTTATCCCCTCACCGTTTTCTACGGCCACCTCTGGAAACCAATCCCCCAACCAACCCGCACCTACATTTCTTGCGCGACTTGCCGAAAAGGAATTGTGCCGCTACATTGCGCGCGTGCAAGGACTGACGAAACAGGAAATCACCGTGTTACTGGTCGTCGCCACGCTGTTGCTGACCGGGCTGGCCGTGAAGTATTACCGCGCCGCGCATCCCGCTGCGCCGGTTCAAGCCGCTAAAAATT
>CAIKKJ010000108.1 GCA_903827955.1 uncultured Verrucomicrobia subdivision 3 bacterium | reverse complement strand
CTCCGCGACATCCAGTCGCTCGCCCTGCCTTTTGAATTCATCCACGGCGACCTCGTGGATGCGAATGCGGTGAATGAATTATTTTCGTCCGTGAAGTTCGACCAAGTCATCCACCTCGCCGCGCGCGCAGGCGTGCGGCCGAGCCTGGAGCAACCAGCGCTTTACCAGCGCGTGAACGTGGAGGGCACGGTCAACATCCTCGAAGCCGCGCGCAAGGCCGGCGTGAAGAAACTCACCATCGCGTCGTCGTCGTCCGTCTATGGCGTGAATGCCAAGGTGCCGTTCAGCGAGAGCGACCCGATCTTTTCCGCCATCTCGCCTTACGCCGCCAGCAAGCTCGCGTGCGAGGCGCTCGGCCACACCTACCATCACGTCTATGGCTTAGACGTGGCAATGCTTCGCTTCTTCACGGTCTATGGCCCGCGCCAGCGTCCCGACCTCGCCATCCACAAATTCACGAAGCTGATTGATGCAGGCAAACCGATTCCCGTCTTCGGTGATGGCAGCACGGCGCGCGATCACACGCACATCTCGGACATCGTCGAGGGCGTCATCGCCTGCACGAAAAAGGAATTCGGCTTCGACATCTTCAACCTCGGCGAGTCGCAGACGGTGAAGCTGTCAGAACTCATCGCGCTCATCGAGCAGGCGCTGGGCAAGCCGGCGGTGATTGACCGGCAGCCGTTGCAACCCGGCGATGTGCCCATCACGTTCGCGGACATTTCCAAAGCGCGGGCCAAGCTCGGCTACCATCCGCAGGTTAAGGTGGAAAAAGGAATTCCACTTTTTGTTGATTGGTATCGGAAAAACCGGCAGTAATATGCGCCCATCAAGGCAACCCACATGAGCAAACCAACTGTCGCCCGTCCATCTTTGAACTCTGCGCTATCCGCGTGGTCGGAACATCTCACCAAAGCCGGCCTGCCCGCCGAGTCGTTGTGGATTTTTGCCGAGAACTTGTGCCTCGAACGCAGCCCCACCGACCCGGATGATTTGTTCGTGCGCTTTCAAACTAAGTTCACGCCACCGGACGACGACGCGCTGGAAATCGCCTACGATATTTTTTCGGAAACGCCGGCGCGCATCGTGTTCTACCGGCTCGGCACAGCGGCGGGAAAATCCATCTGCATCCTGCTCTGTGATCCGTGGTTGGACCGGAAAAATGAGCGCGATGGCTTCATCCGGCGCGATGAATGGAACATCTCCTTCCGCCCCGGCACCGCCGGCAACATTGAAGAAGTCACCGACCTCACCCGCTGGGTGCGCCGCGTGAAACGCAACCGCGCACTGGACGACTACGATTTCAGTATGGCGCTCGCGACGATTGACGAGATCAAACTGCACGGCCGCCCGCTGCTGCCCTTCGAGCGCATGGCCGACAAGCTGGTCAGCAACCTGCGCCGCAAAGTCGGGCAGGAGTAATCACGAAACGCCGAGCATTACCCTGCGGTCGTCATTTTCCCACCGCGCCAAAAACCTGCTTCATCAAATCCGTTGTGCGCGCGATGGGATTTTCGCGGATGCTTTTCTCTTCATCAGCCACCATCTTGAACAGGCCGTCGAGGGTTTTGTTCGTCACATACGCATCCACGTCCAGCGCGTCTTCGCCAAGATATGTTTTCGTCAACCCGCCCAGCGCACTCGTGAGACCGCCGCCGCCGCCGACTTTGGCCATCATGTTTTTGTAACTGCTCGTCACGCCCGCCTTGGCCGTGGCCGATTGGACGATGGGATAAAACTTGGCATAAAGGTTCGTCTGTGTATTACGGCGAAAAAATTGCGTGGCGGAATCCTTTGGCCCGGTGAGCACGGACTTGGCATCCTCAATGGACATCTGTTTCACCGCGTCGCCAAACACCGTCGCCGCGGCCGGCACGGCGAGTTCGGCGGCGTGGTTCATGGTTGCGACAAATTCATCCGCTAGCTTGTCCTGTTTCAGCGAGCGCAACGTTTTTTCCACCGTCTGCAATTTTTCCGGTAGCGGAATTTTCACGCTGGCGTTCGTCAGAAAACCGCCGTCGTGGCCAAGATTAGCGATGGCTTTTTGGAGGCCGTTGCCGAGCGCTTCCTTGAGGCCGCCGGCCACTTGCCCGTCCGACAGCGCCGCCACGGCGGCGGAAACCGTTGTGGCATTGGTGGTGGCTTTGCCGAGATTAAGGGCATCCAACCAGCCGGCACGGGCGTGAAGCAGAACGGTGAAGCAAAGAATGGTCAGGCAGGTTTTTTTCATGGTATGGGTGCAAATAACTGTCTCGTTGACTGTCGCATAACAAACATCAATTTACCGATGGGTCAAGAAATCTTGCCCGCATCGGATGCCTGCGTTTAAAAAGTTGTCAGCCGTGTCAATTCTCAAGACGAATTTTCAGGACAGAACGGCCGGTTTGGTCGTTTCAACCGCTTACCACCAGTTGGCCTGACCTATGCTTAGTTATCGTCAGTATGACAAACACCAGTTTTAACATTCGTGAAAAAAGCGGAGTCAGCCAGATCACTTTGCTGCCGGCCAACAAACCGGAGGAATCGCACTTTGGCATGATTGACGGCGCGCTCGTCCTCGGCTTCCTGGGCGCATTTGTGGGTCTCGTCTGTCTGCTCGCCAAATAAAATCTTCGGGCAACACCTCAAGCCGCCGCCGTGGAGAAATCATTTCTTCCCCGTCGGCGGCTGGTTTGTTTTGAAGGCCGAGCGCAGCAGCCAATGGCGCTTCAAACCTTGCAGCATATCGTCCGCGTCGATGATGGTCTTGTAGATTCCCCCCACCAAGTTCGTGTTCCCTCGCAGTTGCGCGCTCAAACCGCCGGTGATGTCTGAAAGATTGATGAGCAACGCGCCAAGATTCGTGTCCGTGTTCACGAGCAACGAATTCAAATTCGTCAATGCACCTTGGATTTGTGAATTGCCATTCGTGCCCAGCGCCCAGATGAGCGGACTGCCCGGCTCGCGCAATTCGCCGGTGATGACCGCAACATTCGTCAGCACCGGTTGCGCGGCGATGAGCGTGAGGTTCAAATTGGAAGTGGCGTTAGCCGCGTTGTCCAGCACGGTGGAAATTTTGTTCGTCAGCGCGAGAATTCCCGGCAGCGCCGCCTGCACCTGTCCGACCATCGCGGAAATCTGGTCAGCCAGCGCGGGGGCCTCGGCCGTGGGCATCCACGCGGAGTCGTGACCGGGCGTGAAAATTTTGTAGTGATGATAACGCGTGTCCCACGACGCCACCACGCCGGACGCATCCCGCTCAGTATTGTCGTAAGCGTAAATCGAAACCGGATTCAAAGCCGCGATGACCTGCAAATTTGACTCGGTCAGAACCTCGTAAGCCCTGAAAAAATAGTTAGAACTTCCGTCCAAAACATCCTGCGACAATTGCCACCGTCCCGGATTGGCGACAACTTTTTGTTTTAGTTCAACCAGATTGCTGAAAACCAAAACCGGTTGCGTCACGACAAGGGCATAGCCGTTCGTTCCACGCGTCACCTCCAACTGGCTCTGACCGAGCAAGCCCGAATTGATTTTCGCAAACGAGCCGTCCGTCCAGAGATACCGGAAATAATTATCTTTCACCTCAAAATCAATCCGCACATTGTCCGGGTCGCGCGGCGGCATGGCGTGGATGCGCGTGATCTGGCCGACGGGAAAACCCATCATCACCACCGGGTCGCCAACATTCAGCCCGGACGAACTCTTCACATAAATATGAAACGGCGCCTTGATGACGAACCAGCCCTTGCGTTCCGCCGTGTGGTAAATGTAAAAGCCGAAACCAAAAACCAGCAGCGCGGCGGCGAGGAACACGAACCAGCCCACCGCCTTTTCCATGCGGTTCAGGCGAGTTCGCAATTGCGGGGTCAAATCTTGCAGCGGCATATTTATATTTTCGTAATCGTCATCTTAATCCAACCGATTTTGATTAAGGATTAAATTCTTGCGGCGCGGACAGCAAATCTTTTACGGCGGCGTGACTTGTAAAACATTCGCCATCCCACGCACCCAGCACGGAAAATTTTCCCTCGTGCAGCACCGCGAACTTCCGCTGCGAATGCCGCCACGGGCGCAAATCATCCGTCGTCACTGCCATCGTCATCTTCTGGCCGCCGAAAAATTCGTGGCCGCGCGCCAGCTGCTCCAGAAAATTCAGCAGCCAGTGACGATGCCGCGCGCCGAGGCCGCCCAGCGGATTATCCAGCAGCAGCAATTCCGGCTTGAGCACCAGCGCCCGCGCCAGCGCCACGCGCAACCGCCAGCTCGACGCGACACTGCCCGGCGTGGAGTTCGCGAACGGCGCGAGCTCCAAAATTTCCAGCAGCACTTCCACCGCGCGCGCCGTTTCGGCGTCCGTCAAATTTTTGTGGTAGCGCAGCGGCAGCGCCACGTTTTCCGCGATGGTCAACTGGTTGAACAACCGTCCGTCCGCAAACACAAAACCCACGCGCAGCCGCTCGGCGATCTGCGTCTCGTCAAACTCCCGGGTGTCGCTGCCAAACATTCGGCACGTCCCGCGCACCGGCGACATCAAGCCCGCCGCGTGCAGCAACAGATCGCTCTTACCGGAATGTTGCTGGCCCGCGACCACCCAAAATTCTCCCGGCAGCACCGTCCAGTCCACGTTCTCCACCACCGTGAACGACGCATCCCGCAGCGCGGCGATGTTCACGCCGGACATTTCGATAACTGCAGGATTGAAGGTGGCTTCGGTCATGTCACGAGGTAAAGCACGATAAACACCGCATCAATCAACACGCAAATGATGACGCCCTGCGTCACCGCGCGCACTGCCACGCCGGAAACTTCCTCCAGCCGCAACGGCTGCGCGAGGCCGTGGTAACACGTCACGATGGCGATAAAAAATCCAAACGCCACCGTCTTCAACGCCAGCAGCGCAAAGTCCAACCAACTCAACGCGCCCGCAATCTGCTTGAAATAATCCCCCGGCGTCAGCGACACGTCCTGCAAAAATGCAAACAGCCAGCCGCTCACCAGCGCGCCGATGATCAAATAAACCGTCAGCGAAAAAATCCCCAGCGCCATGCCAATCACACGCGGCACGATGAGGTAATGCACCGGGTCAATACCCAATGCCTCCAACGCCTCGACCTCGCCGAGCGCACGCGCGGTGCCGAGTTCGATGACATTCGCCGTGCCGACGCGTGCCAGCACCAGCAACGCCGTGAGCAGTGGGCCCAGTTCGCGCACGATGACGACCACCATCGTCGAGCCAAGAAAATCTGTCTGCCCGAGTTTCTCCAGCGCGGAAACGGTCTGGCTCACCACGACAAACCCCAGCGCCAGCGCGAGGAAAAAGAACATCGGCAGCAGCGAAACCCCGGCGCGGGAAATTTCCTGTTTTACACGCGGCTGGATGAGGCTGCCTGCCACGTTGAATTTTTTCAGCATGACGCCGAGCGTGATGAGCGCAAACGCACCCAGCCCCTGCACCGTGAGCAACGCGAGAAATAATTTCCGCCCGAGCCGGTCAGTGTAAGATTTGGGCAGCGCCGCGCGCCGAAGCACCTGCGTGTTCGTCAGCTCAAACGCTTTGGCCAGATTGCCGCGCATGACAGCAGCGTAGAGCATAACGCCGCCGGGTCAAAAAAGTTTTTCCTTCCTTCCAGCCGCACGGCACAATGCGGGCGTGACACACGCTACCGCCCAGAAACACCACGCCGAACTTGCCGCCGAAATTCGCCGGCACGACCACGCGTATTATGTCACCGGCCACCAGCTCATCACTGACCGCGAATACGACCAGCTTTTTTCTGAACTGCAAAATCTGGAAAAGGATTTTCCTGATCTGGTCACGCCGGAATCGCCCACCCAGCGTGTCGGTGGTGCGCCGAGCGAAAAGTTTGAACGCGTGAAACATCTCGTGCCGATGCTCTCGCTCGACAAAGTTTCCGCCAGCGATTTGCCGACGAAGGATGAAGTTCCCGACCGTGACCAACGTAATCGCGCACAGGACGAAAACACCTTAGCCGAACTCCGCGCTTTTGACGCGACCATCCGCAAACATCTTGGCCGCGACAAAGTTCAATACATCATCGAGCCGAAGGCCGATGGCGTGTCCATCGGCGTTCACTATCGTCACGGCAAACTCGCGCTCGGCGTCACGCGCGGCGACGGCACGGAAGGCGATGACATCACCACGAATCTCAAGACCGTGCGCGGCATTCCACTGGAATTGGATTTGAAAAATCCGCCTGCGCTGCTCGAAGTGCGCGGCGAGGCTTACATTTCGCTCAACGATTTCGACGCACTGAATGCCAAGATGGCGGTGGCTGGCGAAAAAAGTTTTCCCAATGCCCGCAACGCCACCGCCGGCACGCTCAAACAACTCGACCCCAAGCTCGTCGCGCAACGCCCGATTCGCGCCGTGTTTTACGCCGTCGGCGCGGTGGACGGTATCGAGTTTAAAACTCACTCCGAAATGCTCGAAGCGCTCGCGAAATTTGGTTTGCCCACGCAAAATTTGTGGTGGGTCTGCGACGGCATCGAAGAGGTGCTGCGAGTGTATCGCGACAAAATCGTGGCGCATTACGACGAGGCAAAAGATTTGCGCGCGCAGTTGCCTTACGAGATTGACGGCATCGTGCTCAAGGTAAACACGCTCGCGGATTGGGCGAAGATTCCTGGCCGCAGCCGTTCGCCCGGCTACGCCATCGTCCACAAACCCGTGCCGTGGATCACGCCAGCCGAGACGATTCTCAAAGCCATCACCATTCAAGTCGGGCGCACTGGCGTGCTCACGCCCGTGGCGGAACTCGAACCTGTCTTCGTGCAAGGCTCGACGGTGGCGCGCGCCACATTGCACAACGAGGACGAAATCCGCCGCAAAGACATCCGCATCGGCGATACGGTAGTCGTGCGCAAGGCGGGCATGGTCATCCCGGAAATTTTCGAGGTGATGAAGACCAAGCGGCCGGCGGGCGCGCAGGAATTTGATCTGTTCAAACACGTCGGCGGCAAATGTCCCGTGTGCGGCGGCGCAATCGCCAAGGACAAAGCGGCCGCAGGCGGCGAAGACGAAGTCGCGTGGCGCTGCCAGAACATCGCGGGCTGCCCGGCCCAGCTCATGCGGCGCGTGGAATATTTTGCACAACGCAAGGCGCTCGACCTCGAATCGCTCGGCGGCATCGTGGCGGAAAAGCTTGTTGAACGCGGCCTCGTCAAGGAACCGCTCGATTTGTTCGACCTGAAACTGGAAGTGCTCGGCAAACTGAATCTCGGCACGGACGACGAACCACGCACGTTCGGCGAGAAGAACGCCACGAAGATTCTCGACGCGCTTCAGCGCGCCAAGACCGCGCCACTCTCTCGCTGGATTCACGCGCTGGCGATTGCCGATGTGGGCGAGGCGACGGCGAAGCAGTTGGCGGCAACGCACGAATCGCTTGATTTACTTGCCGATTCTGAAGTGCTGCGTGACATCCGCGATCTCGGCGCGAAGGAAAGTGAACGCGCTGAAATCAGTCCGCGCTCACGCAAAAATCCGCCGAATGATGAAACCGAAAAAGCCGCGCGTGAGCAGCGTGATGCAGAATTGAAAGCGGAGATTGCTGAAATTGAATCAAGATTGGAAGCTGGTGGCTTGAAAGCGAAGCTCGTGGAAGTCGGCCCCGTGGCGGCGGCGAGTGTGCTGGATTTTTTTGCGTCAGCGGCGGGAAAGAAAGTTCTCGCGCGGGTGCGCGAACTCGGCATCACTCCACAAAATGAAAAAATAAATGATGCCCGACCGGAAGGTCCGTTTACCGGAAAAACATTTGTGCTGACCGGCACTTTGCCGACGCTCACGCGCGAGGCGGCGACGGCGAAAATTGAAGCTGCCGGTGGCAAAGTGACCGGCAGTGTGAGCAAGAAGACAGATTACGTTTTGGCGGGCGAAGAAGCCGGCTCCAAACTCACCAAGGCGCAGGAACTGGGCGTGAAAATTTTGGACGAAGCGGAATTTCTGGCGAGGCTGGAATAGCCGTTGATTTCAAATCGCCGGTGGACTTTGCGGCGGGGCTCGACTTAAACTGTCGCGATCTCATGCGATTCATCCCCGTTCCGCCGCGCGACGGCAAGGACAAAATACATTTCCAGAAAACTGTTTGAATGAAACATATCGGCCGATTTCGCTGGGTGATTTGTGCGCTGCTATTTTTTGCGTGCGTTGTAAATTACATGGACCGGCAGGTGCTCGGCTTGCTCAAGCCTGACCTGATGCAGATCTTCGGCTGGACGGAACGCGATTTCGGCATCATCAACATCTGCTTCCAGTCCGCTTACGCGTTCGGCCAGACGGCGTTCGGGCCGCTGATCGAATGGTTTGGCACCAAATCAACCTATGCGTTCGCCATCATCTTCTGGAGTCTCGCGGCGATGAGCCACTCGCTGGCGTCAACGGTTTTTAGCTGGGGCGCGTGCCGCGTGGCGCTCGGCCTCGGTGAATCAGGAAATTATCCCACAGCCATCAAGACGGTAGCGGAATGGTTTCCACCGAAGGAACGTTCGGTGGCCACGGGCATTTTCAACGCCGGCTCGAATGTCGGCTCCATCTTCGCACCGCTGCTCGTGCCATGGCTGTTTCTGACCATCGGCTGGAAGGGTGCATTCATCTCGCTCGGTGCGGCTGGTTTTGTCTGGCTGATCTTCTGGCTGACGTTTTATCAGTCGCCGGAAAAATCCAAGCGCGTTACAGCGGAAGAACTCGTGCACATCCGCACCGGGCTGGCTGATTCGGCGGAGGAAAAAATTCCGTGGACCAAGCTGCTGGGCTACCGCGAGGCATGGGCTTATTATGGAACGTGTGTGCTCGTCGGACCAGTCTGGTGGTTTTACGGTTTCTGGCTGCCGGGATTTTTTCACGACCAGTTTCATCTCGACCTGAAAAGTTTCGGTCTGCCGCTGGCATTCGTCGCCACGGTCACGGCCCTGGGCAGCATCGGTGGCGGCGGGTTGAGTGCATGGTTCTTGAAACGCGGCTGGTCGCTGAACCGTTCGCGCAAAACCGCCTCACTCATCTGCGCGATCAGCACGTTGCCGGTGATTCTCGCGCCGCACGTCAGCAGCGCGTGGCTGGCGGCGACGTTCTTCGCATTCGCCGGCGCGGCGCATCAGGGCTGGTCGGCCACGATGTATTCAACGGTGTCGGATATTTTTCCGAAACGCGCCATCGCGTCCGTGGTGGGTTTTGGCGGCACACTGGCGTCGCTGATGTCGCTGGGGTTTTTCTGGTTCGTCAGCACGCAGCTGCAGGACAAAGGTTCTTACAAAACCATCATGCTGATCTGCGGCAGCGCGTATGTCATCGCCTGGCTGATTTTCCAAATCGGCGTGCCGCAAGTGAAAGCGGCACGGGTGAAAAATGATTCATAAGTGCAACCGTGAGAGAAACCGCTTGGTGGCGATCAGCAGGTAAAGGTCGGTAAGATTGTCCTTCACGACATAGTCGGTGGCACCGGCATCGAACGCCGCCCGGCGATAGTCCGGCAGATCATGGCTGGACACGAAGACCACGCGCACCAACGGATGCGCCTCGCGGATGGTGCGTGTGGCCTTGAACGCGCACGAGCCGGGCATATTCACATCCATCGTCACACAATCGGGCTTGAATTCGGACAGCCGCAGCAACGCTTCATCGGCGGAGCCGCACTCGATCACATCGTCGCCGGGGGTGGCAATTAACCGGCGGATAGTGCCACGCATGCCTTCGTGGTCATCTACAATCATTAATTTCATCGATATATCTTCTTTCTCTCAAATCAGGGGAATTATTTTTGTTTGCGGCGGGTGGGTTTCGCGGTCAGGCGTTCGGGGGCGGCGAGCAGGAACAGCTCGGACAAGTTTTGCGAGGTGACATAGCCAATGGCGCCGGCGGCGCTTGCGGCGCGGCGCATTTCATTTTCATCGTGCGTGCTCACGGCCACCACGCGGACTTCCGGATGCGTCTTGCGGATGGATTTGATAGCTCTGAAAGCGCCGGGAGCAGGCAACGAGACCCCCATCATCACGCAGTCGGGCTTGAACACGCCGGCGGCCTTAACAGCCTCATCGGCGGTGGCACATTCCAGCACCGTGTCATGCGGCGTGGCGACGGCCTGGCGCACAAGTTGCCGCGAACTCGCGCGGTCAGCCACGATCAATAATTTTTTTGCCATACGATTCATCGGTTACGATTTCCATGAATCTAGCGGAGCGAAGGCAAATGCGTAATTGGGACGGACGCATATTTTCGGCTAGGTAGTCCCACCTAGAAAATCTGCGTTCGGACGGGAAGTTTAGAGTGAAGAACGGTTTTCGAGCGCGAATTGCAACAGACTGTTGCTACCCGTCAATTCCAATTTGACGCAGATGTTCGCGCGGTGCGCCTCGACGGTGCGCGGGCTGATGAAGAGTTCGGCGGCAATTTCCTTGCTGGTTTTTTTATCAGCCACGAGCTTGAGGATGCGGCGTTCCGCGCGGGTCAAATCTTCCAAGCCGGGCTTCTTGGCCGCGAGCGCCTCGGCACGGTGACGGCGGCGAATGAGAAATCCGGAGACGCTCGGGCTCAAATACGACTCGCCTTTCGCCACGGTGACAATCGCCTCCAGAATATCCTCCACCGCATTTTCCTTGAGCACAAAACCGTTCACGCCAAAATCCAGCGCCCGGTTGATCATCTCCTCCTCCTTGTGCATGGTGAGAATGATGAGGCGCGTGGAAATTTTTTTACCCTGAAGCTTGCGCGCCACTTCGAGGCCGGTGAGTCCCGGCAGGTTCACGTCCAGCACGGCGACATCTGGTTTTTTTTCGAGGATAAACTTTAAAGCCGCTTCACCATCCGCCGCTTCGCCGATGAGGTCGAACCGCGCGGACGCCGCAATCACCGACCGCAGCCCGTTGCGGAACAACGGGTGATCGTCCACGATCAAAACTTT
>CAIKKJ010000107.1 GCA_903827955.1 uncultured Verrucomicrobia subdivision 3 bacterium | reverse complement strand
GCGCATGACTTCCATCTCGTATTCCTTCCAGCCGAGGAGGGATTCTTCGATGAGGATTTCGTTCACGGGCGAAAGCTCGATGCCGTTCTTGGCGATGGCTTCAAACTCTTCCTGATTGTAACCGATGCCGCCGCCCGTGCCGCCGAGCGTGAACGCGGGCCGGATGATGAGCGGGAAACGTCCGATCTTTTTCGCGACGTCGCGGGCTTCGTCCAAATTGTGCGCGACGCCGGAGATGGGAACGTCGAGGCCGATCTGGAGCATCAATTCCTTGAACGCGAAACGGTCTTCGCCTTTGTGGATGGCTTCGGGTTTCGCGCCGATCATTTCCACGTCGTGCCGTTCGAGCGCGCCATTTTTGTGGAGCGACATTGCGGTGTTGAGAGCGGTCTGGCCGCCGAGCGTTGGGAGCAAAACGAGTTTACCCTTCGCGCCGAGGCGTTTCATTTCCGCTTTCTCGCGCACGATGATTTTCTCCACGCATTCGGGCGTGATGGGTTCGATGTAGGTGCGGTCGGCGAACTCCGGGTCGGTCATGATGGTGGCCGGGTTGGAGTTGATGAGGACGACGCGGTAGCCTTCCTCGCGGAGGGCTTTACAGGCCTGCGTGCCGGAGTAATCGAACTCGCACGCCTGGCCGATGATGATCGGGCCGGCGCCGATGATGAGGACGCTGTGGATGTCGGTGCGTTTGGGCATAATCGAAACGGGAAGATGAAACACGAATTGACGGCGGAGTGAAAGTTAAAAGCCGCTCTGCTCCTACAACAATTTTGATTGCGCGCCGCTGGCTGGCTTTAATCCGAGTTTCTTGTAACTCAACTCCGTCGCGATGCGGCCCTGCGGGGTGCGGTTGAGATAGCCTTCCATGATGAGATACGGCTCGTAAACTTCCTCAATCGTATCCGGCTCCTCGCCGACGGCGACGGCGAGGGAATTTACGCCGACGGGTCCGCCGCCGAACTTCACGATGATCGCTTCGAGGATGCGCTTGTCCATTTCGTCGAGGCCATTCTCGTCGATTTCCAGCATCGCCAGCGCTTTGTCGGCAACTTCTTTCGTGATGCGGCCATCGTGACGCACTTGCGCGTAATCGCGCACGCGGCGAAGCAGATTATTCACGATGCGCGGCGTGCCACGACTGCGCCGGGCGATTTCGTGAGCCCCAGCGGGGTCAATTTCCACGTTGAGCAAATTCGCCGAGCGGAGAACAATTTTATCCAAGTCGGCGGCGCAGTAATAATCCAGCCGCTCGCGCATGCCGAAACGCGTCAACAACGGCGCACTCAACAAACCGCTGCGCGTCGTCGCGCCAATGAGCGTGAAGCGCGGGAGATTCAGGCGAACGCTGCGGGCGTTTGGACCTTGGTCGATGATGATATCCAACTTGAAATCCTCCATCGCGGGATAGAGATATTCCTCGATGGTTTTTTGCAGGCGATGGATTTCGTCAATGAACAGCACGTCGCCTTCCTCCAGATTCGTGAGCAGACCGGCAAGATCGCTGGCTTTTTCAATGGTCGGACCGCTGGTGGCTTTGACATTCGCGCCCATGGCCTTCGCGAGGATGTTGGCAATGGTGGTTTTGCCCAGACCGGGCGGGCCGGAAAGCAGGATGTGGTCGAGCGCCTCGCCGCGTTGCTTCGCGGCTTCGACGGAAATTTCCAGTCGCTCTTTGACCTTCGGCTGGCCGGTGAAATCAGAAAAGAGCGATGGCCGCAGCGTCATTTCGAGCGCGACATCGGCTTTGTTCAAGGTGGAAACGGGGCGTTCGGACATCGCGGGAAGGATGCGGAAAGCGGCGTGACGCGCAAGGTCAAAGCGTTTTGCTGTGCGCCCAAACGCACACTTCCTATTTGCGGGCGAATTGTTACAGTCGGTTTATGTCCCCGGACGGCGCAAGCCCGAAGCCTGATGACAGGCTGCGGGAAACTTATTGCCACGTCCGCCAAATTTCCCCCGCGTTCACGCTCATCGAGCTACTGGTCGTCATCGCCATCATCGCCATTTTGGCGGCACTGCTTTTGCCCGCGCTGGCCGGCGCCAAGGTGCAGGCCTATCGCATCAATTGCGTGAGCAATCAAAAACAATTGATCACGGCCTGGACAATGTATGCCGGCGACAACACCGAGCGGCTGGTGTTGAATGGGGGCGACAGCGCGACGACTTCGGTGGCGCCACATCTCTGGGCTTACGGCGGCAACCACGGTTCGTCGGACACGCTAACCAACCGCCTGTATCTCGTCGGTGCAAATTTTGCGCTGTTCGCGTCGCTGCTGCCGAATGAGCGCATTTACAAATGCCCGGCGGACAAATCGCTCTGGCCGTTGTGGAACGCGGCAAACTCGATGGTGCCGGAAATCCGCAGCTACGCGATGAATTGCTATGTCGGCACGGCCGGGTTGATCAGCCCGGTCACTGTCAGCGCCACTTACCAGACGTATCTGAAAACTTCCCAGCTCAATGCCGCCGGCCCCGCCAGCCGTTTTGTCTTCACCGACGCGAACCCCGCCAACATCTGCACGCCCGCGTTCGGCGTGGACATGTCGCTCGGCTCGTGGGTCCATTATCCGTCCGGCCTGCACAACCGGCGCGGCGTGATGGTTTTTGGCGACGGCCACGCCGAGGCACACCACTGGCTGGACAGCCGGACGATGCCGAAACTCACCAGCGGCAGCTATATCGGCCACGGCAACAGCGCCGTCGGCAACACCGACCTCACGTGGATCGCCGAGCGGACGACCTCAAAAAAATAATTTCCGCCGCCTGCCCATCGGACCACCCGGAGCGCCACCATTTTTTCAAAAGAAATTGCTGGAAAATCAAAATTCCCCCGCCCAAGCTGTCGCTCACTTATGATTGGGAAAAACGTCTGCTTTCGTCTTTTCGTATTGCTGGCCACCTTGCTTGGCGGCACCAACATCTTTGCCGGCGACGCCGACATCCAGCTGCCCGAACTCACGCAGGTGAAATTTTTTCACGGCAGCGTCACGAGCAGCGAGATTTTGTTTTTTGGCCTCTTCGTCTGCCTCGTTGGCGCCGCCTTCGGTCTCCTCGAATACGTTCGCACCCGCGCGCTGCCCGTCCACCGCACGATGAGCGAAGTCTCGAACATCATCTGGGAAACGTGCAAAACGTATCTGTGGCAGCAGGGAAAATTTCTCGCTGCGCTCTGGCTGCTCATCGCGGTGTGCATGATCTATTATTTCATCGGCCTGCAGGGGAAGCCGTTCAGCAAGGTGGTGTTGATCCTGGCGTGCTCCGTGCTGGGCATCCTCGGCAGCTATGGCGTGGCGTGGTTCGGCATCCGCATCAACACCATCGCCAACTCCCGCACGTCGTTCGCCTCGCTGCGCGGCAGCCCGCTGAAAACGCTGTTCATCCCGTTGCAGGCTGGCATGAGCATCGGCCTGCTGCTCATCTGCGTGGAACTCGCCTGCATGATTGCGATTCTCGTGTTCATTCCGACGGAGCTGGCTGGCTCATGCTTCATCGGTTTTGCCATCGGCGAATCGCTCGGCGCATCGGCGCTACGCATTGGCGGCGGCATTTTCACGAAGATTGCGGACATCGGGAGCGACCTGATGAAAATTGTTTTTAATCTCCCCGAAGATGATCCGAAGAATCCCGGCGTCATCGCCGACTGCACCGGCGACAACGCCGGCGACAGCGTCGGCCCGACGGCGGATGGCTTTGAAACCTACGGCGTGACCGGCGTGGCGCTCATTGCGTTTCTGGCGTTGGCTCTGGCGCTCTCGCCACTGCTATGCGCCAAGCTCATCATCTGGATGTTCGCCATCCAGTCGCTGATGGTCATCGCCTCGCTCGGCTCGTTTTATTTCAACATGGCCATCGCCAAGGTTCGTTACAGCACCGATAAAAATTTTAACTGGGAAGCGCCGCTCACGGATTTGGTCTGGATCACCAGCATCGTTTCCATCCTCGTCTGCTTTGGCGCGAGCAAATTGTTGCTCGGTGATTTTGAAATTCCCAATCCGAAATACGACGGCCTACCGACGTCTCATGAATTGCCTACCATTGCATTGGGCCAGCTTTGGTGGGTGCTTTCCGCCATCATCGGCTGCGGCACACTCGCCGGCGCGCTCATCATGGAATTCACCAAAATTTTCGTCAGCACCAAGTCGCGGCATGTCCAGGAAGTCACCGACGCCTCCGACCACGGCGGTGCGTCGCTGAACGTTTTGTCCGGCCTCGTCGCGGGCAATTTCTCCGCGTTCTGGATGGGCCTCGTGATTCTCGCACTGATGTTCGTTTCATATCTGTTCTCGTTAAACCACGATTTCATGGCGCTCATCCCGGCCAAGTTCGCGTTCGGCGCACCGATTTTTGCGTTCGGGCTCGTGGCGTTCGGCTTCCTCGCGATGGCGCCGGTGACGATCGCCGTGGACAGCTTCGGCCCGGTGACGGACAACGCGCAGTCCGTGTTTGAATTAAGCCGCATTGAAGCGCAGCCGAACATCAGCGCGGAAATTGAACGCGATTTCGGTTTCAAACCCGACTTCCGCGCGGCAAAGCTTGAACTCGAAAAAGGCGACGGCGCCGGCAACACTTTCAAAGCCACCGCCAAGCCCGTGCTCATCGGCACGGCCGTCGTCGGCTCCACCACGATGATTTTCGGCATCATCATGTTGCTTGAACACGTCTTTGGCGACGCCGTGGGCCGCTTGAGCCTCGTCATGCCGCAGATTGTTTTCGGCCTGCTCATGGGCGGCGCGGTGATCTACTGGTTCACCGGCGCGACCATCCAGGCCGTCGTCGCGGGCGCTTACAGTGCGGTCGTGTTCATCAAGAAAAACATCAAGCTCGACAAGGATTCCGCCTCCATCGAGGACAGCAAACGCGTCGTCGAGATCTGCACCCGCTACGCACAGAAAGGCATGATCAACATCTTCATCGTCATCTTTTGCTTCGCGCTCGGCCTGCCGTTTTTGGATCCATATTTCTTCATCGGCTACCTCATCGCCATCGCGTTCTTCGGATTGTTCCAGGCGATTTTCATGGCGAACGCCGGCGGTGCGTGGGACAACGCCAAGAAAATTGTCGAAGTAGACTTGAAGATGAAGGGCACGCCGCTCCACGCCGCCACCGTCGTTGGCGACACCGTGGGCGACCCGTTCAAAGACACCTCCTCCGTCGCGATGAACCCGATCATCAAATTTACGACACTGTTTGGTTTACTCGCCGTGGAAATCGCCGTGGAACTGAAGCAAAAAAATCCCGACTCCATCTTGTCCTACGTCATCGGCAGCGTGTGTTTCCTCATCGCGCTGGTGTTTGTCTATCGCTCGTTCTACTGCATGCGGATTCCGGTCGAACCAAAAACCAAGGCCTGAACAAATAATTGCTCGCTTAAAACCGCCGTGCATTTCAGATTAGGCGCGTGTCCGTCATCGAGCGATCCATTCAAGTCAGTTGGCAGCTCCGCGTCTTTTTTACCGAAGAGGTTTTTGCGGCGGACAATCTGGTTCTCCGCGATGCCCTTGCCGACGGAGCCCCGCGCAAAGTCCTCATCGTGCTCGAAGACTCGCTGGCCCAAGCGCGGCCGGAGTTGGAACAGCAGATTGAAAAATATTTTGCCGCCCACGCCGCCGGCCTGAAAATCGTCCGGCCGCCGCTGTTCGTCTGCGGTAGCGAGTCCGCAAAGAATTCACCCAGCATCGTCGGCGAACTCCAGTCGCACATTAATCGCCACCACATTGACCGCCACTCGTATCTCGTTGCCATTGGCGGCGGCGCGCTGCTGGATGTCGCCGGGTTCGCCGCCGCCACCGCGCACCGCGGCGTGCGCCACGTGCGGATTCCCACGACCACACTGTCACAGGCCGATTCCGGCGTCGGCGTGAAGAACGGGCTGAACGCCTTCGGCAAAAAGAATTTTATCGGCACGTTCGCGCCGCCGTTCGCCGTCATCAACGACTTCAATTTTCTCGCCACCCTCACGCCGGCCGATAAACGCGGCGGCTACGTCGAGGCCGTGAAAGTCGCCTGCATCCGCGACGCAAAATTTTTCAACGAACTCGAACGCGACGCGCAAAAACTCGCCGCCTTCGAGCCAGCCGCGATGAAACATCTCATCCGCCGCTGCGCCGAGCTGCATCTGGAACACATCGCTACCGGCGGCGATCCGTTTGAAATGGGTTCTGCGCGGCCGCTCGATTTTGGCCACTGGGCCGCGCACAAATTGGAACAGCTTTCCAACTTTGAGATTTCACACAGCGACGCCGTGGCCATCGGCATCGCACTCGACGTGGTTTATTCCAAGAACATCGGTTTGCTCGGCGCTGAATCTGCCACGCGCATCCTGAATTTGCTGGAGCAACTTGGCTTCAGGCTTTTCGCGGATGAATTCCTCAATGCGGACAATTCAAACCGGCTGACAATTTTATCCGGCCTCGAAGAATTCCGCGAACACCTCGGCGGCGAATTGACCATCACTTTGCTCAATGAAATCGGGCGCGGCCTCGAAGTCTACGAGATGAATCCGCAAAAAATCACCGCAGCCATTCACGAATTGCGCGCCCGCAAAAAATGAAACGGCTCGCCGTCATCAACGTCGTCGGCCTCACCGAGGCGCTCATCGGCGAGCACACGCCGCGCATTGCGGAGTTCGTGAAGCGCGGCGCGCTGACGCACATCACGCCTGCGTTTCCCGCCGTGACTTGCACGGCACAGTCAAATTATCTCACCGGCAAAACGCCGGCGGAACACGGCATCGTCGGCAATGGCTGGTTCAACCGCGAGTTCGCCGAAGTGCAATTCTGGAAACAGTCCAACCATGTCGTTGGCTCGCCAAAAATTTGGGACGCGCTCCGGCTCCAGAATTCGCAAGCCACCGTCGCGAATTGTTTTTGGTGGTTCAACATGTATTCCAGCGTGGATTATGCCATCACGCCGCGCCCGATGTATCCGGCGGACGGACGGAAATTTTTCGACGTTTATTCCTGGCCGTATTCCATCCGTGAAGAAATCAAAAAAAAATTGGGCGAATTTCCCTTCTTCAGTTTTTGGGGGCCAGCCGCCGGAATTGATTCGCCGCAAGGTAAAGCCGATGCTGCGTCGCGTTGGATTGCGGAATCGGCGAAGTGGATTGAAAATAAATATTCTCCGACGCTGAACCTGATTTACCTGCCGCACTTGGATTACAACTTACAGCGGCACGGAACTTGCGATACTGCGGGAAAATTGAATCCAAAAATCGACCGCGACCTGCGCGAGATTGACGCCATCGTCGGCGACTTGATTGAATTTTTTGCGAAGCGCGGCGCGCAGGTGGTTTTGCTTTCCGAATACGGCATCACGAACGCGGATTCGCCCATCCACCTCAACCGAATTTTTCGCGAGCAAGGTTGGCTGACGGTGAAGGAAGAACTCGGCTTGGAAATTCTCGACGCCGGCGCAAGCAAAGTTTTTGCCGTGGCGGATCATCAAATTGCGCACATTTATCTGAATGACAGGTCGCTGGAAAAATCCGTGCGCGCGGTGCTGGAAAAAACTGCGGGCGTGGAAAAGGTTTTGGGCAAGGCGGAGAAAAGCATGGCGGGCATTGAACATTCACGCGCAGGAGATTTGATCGCCGTTGCCGCCGAGAACGCGTGGTTCTCATATTACTATTGGCTGGACGACGCTCGCGCACCGGACTTCGCCCGGACCGTGGACATCCACCGCAAGCCCGGCTACGACCCGGTGGAACTGTTTCTTGACCCAAAAATTCCGCTGCCGAAATTAAAAATTGCGTGGCGGTTGCTGCAAAAAAAACTCGGCCTGCGGATGTTGATGGACGTGATTCCGCTCGATGCCACGCTGGTGAAAGGTTCGCACGGACGCCGCACGGAAAATAAAAAAGACTGGCCAGTCTTCATCACCGCGCGCCCAGAATTGCAAGGTTCAGCCGGGTTGGAATCCACCGAGGTTTATCACACGCTGCTGCGACATTTTTAAAATGAAAATTCCCGCCATCCTCAATCGCGAACCGCTGACCGCGCCCGCCGGAGTTTCCAAGCTCACCAAAATTTATTTCGCACGCAGCCCGCAGCCGGTGCTGATGAAGGAGCCGGCGCAGTTCTGGGACGAAATTTTCATCGCGAACGAAGCTTATATGCTCGGCGAGGTTACGCATCCGCGCATCCGCCGCCTGCTCGCGTATGAGGCGGACATCCACCGGCTGTTCCTCGAATACATCGAGGGCGCGACGCTGAACGACCTCGTGCAGTCCGGCGCGACCGTGGCCGACCCGGCGCGCACGCACCGGCTGCTGCAAAGCGTGGCGGAAACGCTGGCGGATATGCACGCGGGAATTTTGTGCGGCCGGCCGATTGTCCACAACGATTTGAAAAGCATGAACGTCATCGTGCCCGCCGCCGCGCCGGGCGAGACGGTGCTGATTGATTTTACACACTCGTATTTCGACGGCAACCTGCCGCCGTTCATCACGGACAAAAAACAAAATCCCGCCGGCACGGCAAAGTATTTTGCGCCGGAAAAATGGGCGGGGAATTTTTCCAACGGCTTCAAGGGCGACGTCTTTGCATTCGGCGTGCTGGCCTACTACGCCTGCACCGGTAAACATCCGTTCGACGGCGACGCCGCGCAGGTTGAAAAACAGATTTGCGAAGTCACGCCGCCGTCGCCGCTGGAATTGGGTGTGAACGTCCTGCGCAACACCGTGGCCATCATGATGTCGTGCCTCGAAAAAAATCCTGACCGCCGGCCGACGATGGAACAGGTCGCCAAGTTTTACGCGGAATCGGCGGGGCTGTTTGGGTGAGCGTTGAAGGACGAGGGAGGAAGCCTCACACAATCTCCACCGGACATTTCGGCAGCGCATCCAGAAACGCCTGGCCGTATTGTTTCGTCAAAATCCGGTTATCCAACACCACCACGATGCCCGTGTCCGTCTTCGTGCGGATGAGCCGACCAACGCCCTGACGGAATTTCAGGATTGCCTCGGGCAAAGAAAATTCGCCGAACGAATTTCCGCCGCGCGCCTCAATCGCCTCGATGCGCGCCTCGATCAGCGGATGATCCGGCACCGCGAACGGCAGCCGCGTGATGATGACGTTGCTCAACGCCTCGCCCGGCACATCCACGCCCTGCCAAAAACTGTCCGTGCCGAAGAGCACCGAGTCGGTGTCCGCCTTGAACTGCTCGAGCATCGTCGAACGCGGCGTGCCCGTGCCCTGCACGATGAGCTCAAGACCCAGCTCGTGAAAAAACGCCTGCATCCGGTCGGCGACTTCCTGCATCAGCTTGTAGCTCGTGAACAGCACGAACGCCTTGCCGTGCGTCTGTTTGATGAAATGTTCCACCCAATGAACCAGCGCATCGGCATACCCAGCCTCGCGCGGGTCGGGCATTTTTTTCACGGTGAACAATTTCATCTGCCGCTCGTAATCGAACGGCGTGCCGACCTGCAACTTCGTCGCCGCTTCACAACCAACTCGCTTGGCAAAATAGTTGAGCGGCGAGTTGCCAGATTTCTGGTTGAACGTTTTTATCCGCGGCGCGTCTGGTGAACTTGGAACCTTCAACGTGGAACCTTCAACCGCCTTTTCCGCCACCGCCAGCGTCGCGCTCGTCATGATGACGCTCGTGTCGCTCTCGAACAGGCGGCGGCGCAAGTATTCCGCCACGTCCACCGGCGCGGCGTTGAGCGACAGATTCCGCTGCGACTTGCCGCCGCGTTCCACCCAGTAAACGTGGTCGTCGGCTTCCTGGCTTAAAAATTCTGCGACCTCGATTTTCAATTCGCCAAGCCGCCGGTTGCATTCCAGTAGTTCCTGCCCGATTTCCTTGTCCTCGCTGGTTTTGATGAGTTCGCTCACGGCTTCGCGCAACCGCTGGATGGGCAGCGTGACGTTGTCTTTGACCAACTCCGCGCGACGAATCCGCAGCTCTTTCCACTCGCGCCTGGTGGGACGAGACTCCGCCGAGCCATAACTTTTTTTGGGAGTCGTCGCCTGAATCTCCTCGCACGCGCCTTCGACGTTTTCAAAAAACTTGTCCGATTCGCTCAAAATTTCCGCGACGAGTTTCACCGCCTTGCCTTGGCGCAGCGTGGCGAGCAAGCCTTTCTCTGTTTTTGGATTCCACAGCCGGTTCAGCGAATAGCGCACCTGCCCGCTCGAAACGCTCAAGCCAATATGCCGCGACGCCACGTTTTCCATTGTGTGCGCCTCGTCAAAAATTACGAAGTCGTTTTTGAAAAGAATCCCGCCCTCAATTTCCTCCTCGATGCCGCCGAGCAGCGTGAAAAATAGCGTGTGATTCAAAATCACCACGTCGGCGGAGAGAATGCGATTGCGCACGCGCTGAAAAAAACACGCCTCGTGGTCGCGCGCAAAATCCGACTGATGCCCGCACGTCTTCGGCGAACACAGTCCGCGCTCCGAGCAGACCTGCGCCCAGACTTTTTGGTCCGGCTCGATGGTGAAATCCGACAGGCTGCCGTCCTTCGTGGTCTTCGACCATTCGTAGATGCGCTGCAGTTCTTCGGCTTCGGACGAGGTAAATAAATTTCCCGATTGCTGTATTGCCTTTTGCAATCGCCGCGTGCAGAGATAATTCGCGCGGCCCTTGAGCATCGCGTAGGAAAATTTCACCGGCTCCGGCAATGCGGCCAAAACGCCCGTCAACATTGGCAGATCTTTTTCCGTGAGCTGTTCTTGAAGATTGATCGTGTGCGTGGAAATGACGGCCTTTTTCTTTTGCGCGACGGCAAACAAAATTGCCGGCACAAGATACGCGAGCGATTTGCCGACACCTGTGCCAGCCTCGACGGCCAGATGCTCCTGATTCGCCAGCGCCCGCGCCACGGCCGCGGCCATCTCCTGCTGCTGCGGACGGAATTCAAAATTACTCGCCTTAGAAAGAATGCCCGTCGGTGAAAAAATTTCTTCGACTTGGGAAACCAAATCACTACCACTGGGCTGGACTTCGGCGAGGGAAATCATTTGCTCAAGGACACGACGGTGTTGCCGGTGGTTTGCTCATATTCCATGACTGTTTTGACACGGCCAGAGACTAGGCCAAAGCTGGCCGCCGGAAAACTCATTTTGCCGAAATACCTGTGGAACTTGGAAGTTGGTTTTGATAGAACAGAGCAAATCAGTCAAAGGAATCTTAATGCAATCCACAAAAATTTCTTCAAAAGCCGGCGCGTTTTTTCTTCTGGCCGCCATGTTCACCACCGGGCTGTCGGCGGCGGTGGTCACCAACGGTTGGGACGGCGGCGCGACCACCGGCTTCTGGACGAACTCGCTGAACTGGAGCAACAACGTCGCGCCGGCCAACGGTGCCGCCCTGTTTTTCCCCGCTGGCAAGCCGCGTCTGACCAGCACCAACAACGCCGCTGCGCCGAATGCGTTCACGCTGTTTTCATTCGGCGGCTCGAACTATGTCTTCTATACGTCGGCGGGTTTCACTCTCACGAACGGCATTTACAATTATCCAGTCAGCGGAACGAACATCTTGAACGCGCCGTTGACGCTGGGCGGCGCGACGGTGCTGCTGGACGACAATAATTCGAATGACGTGCTCATCGTCAACAGCAACGTGACGTTAAATGGTCATACGTTGCAAGCCTCGCCGAAAGGAACGGTGATTGTGAACGCCGACATCAACGGCACGGGCGGGCAGGTCAATCCGGCAGGCATTGGCAAGCGCGGCACGCTGCACTGCAACGGTGACTTGAAGTTGAACGGTGCGGATGTGTCACTGGATTACAACTTGGGGGTTGATCAAATCCAGGTCAGCGGCAACGTGACGCTGACTAACTGTTCGCTCATCTTCAACCAGAGCACCCCATTTGCATTCAACACCACCACCATCATCCAAAATAATGGAACCAATCCCGTGGGCGGCACTTTTCTCGGACTGCCGGAGGGCGCGATTTTCACCAATGATTCCAGCGTTATTCAAATCAGCTATCGAAGCGGTTCCAACACCAACGATGTGTCGCTCACGGTTATTGACCACATCAACTATGTCTGGGACGGCGGCGGCACGAATAATTACTGGGACTCCGCGACCAATTGGGTGGGTAATCAGGCGCCCAACGATTTTGGATTCCTTACATTCCCGGCAGGTGCTGCGCGGCTAAACAACACCAACCAGACCATCGCCTTTTCCTCTGGCATGCTGTTCACGGGTTCAAATTATGTGCTGACGACGTCCCTCCCAATTGCCCTCTTGGGTGGTATCACCAATGCCATATCCGGCAAATCTAACACCATCAGCGGATCCATTGGGGCCAATTCGTCCGTAAACTTCATCACTACCAACGCGCAAGCCACTCTCCAATTGAACGGCAACCTGACTCCTAATAATCATCTCATCGTGGTTTCCGGCGCAGGAAAAACGGTCATCAATTCCACGTTCGGGGGTGCGGGCAGTATCGTCGCCAGTGGCAGCGGTCCGCTTTATTTGAACGGAAACAGTGCGTTTACCAACACTGTGGCTGCCACCAACAATTCACAAGTCTTTCTCAACGGCACTTGGCCGACGGCAAACGCTCTCGCAGAGGTATATGCCGGTGCGACGCTCGGCGGCACGGGCACCGTCGCTAATGTGACCATTCACAGCGGCGGAACCCTGAATCCAGGCGAAGCCAGTCCCGGGGTGTTTTCCGTGACGCCGGGCAATTTCATCATGGAAAGTAATTCCATTTTCACCGCTGACCTGAATGGCACCGCCATCGGTGAAGCCGATCAAGTTTCTGTCTTCGGCAATCTCATCATCAGCAACGCGACGCTGGTGCTCAATGAAAATTTTATTCCGTCGCCCGGCGACGTCATCACGCTCATCTCGTATCAAGGCGGCGGCAGCGCGTTCGGAACATTTGCTGGCTTGCCGCAAGGCGCGTTGTTCACTACCAGCAGTGGCAACACCTATTACATCACCTATCAGGACGGACTTGGCAGCGATGTGGCCATACACTACGCTGCGGTGGCATCCACGGGTGTGACGCGCAAATGGTCCGGCGCAGTGAACGGCTACTGGAGCAATGGCGGCAACTGGGTCGGCGGCATCGCGCCGCAGCCGGGCGACAGTCTGAATTTTCCGCCCGGACTGGCCGCCGCAAAAACGGTCACCACGAATGATTTCACCACGCCCGCTTTGATCGACTACCTGACCGTCGGCGGAACGAGCTATACATTCTATGGCACGTCCAACGCCGCCACGGTCTTGGCGGGCGGCATGGCGGTCACCAACGAGGCGGGCAGCATCTGCAATTTCTTCCTGCCGGTGCATCTGACCGCTTCCCAAACATTCACCGCCTCAAATTCATGTTTCGTTTACTTTCAGAACAAAGCGCCGGTCAGCCTCCACTCCTCGGATTTGCTATTGTCCGGCCTTGGTGAATTTTATTTTGTCGGCCCTGTCAGCCGGGACACCGGCGGCAGCGGCACGTTGACCAAGAATAATTCCGGCTATCTGACGTTGTATGGCGCAAATTCGTTCGGGAACTTGAATCTCAACAACGGCATCTTAAATTATTACGCCACCCACGTTGCGGGCAGCGTGTTAAATCTGAAGTCAAACGCCACGCTTCTGGTTGAGAGCGGCTCTGTGCTGCCTGCAGTATCCGCCCAAAACGGCACGATATCTTCCCTCGCCACTGCCGGGGTGAACGGAAATTTCACCTTGAACAGCAACACCGTCTTCAACACCACGATCGACTTTAATAATTACCTGTCCGTCACCGGTAGCGTCACTCTGGCTAACGCAAAACTTTCTGTCTTCAGTGTGGGCAGTTATGTTCCCGGGAAAATTTACACCAACATCCTGAATGACGGCGCGGACGCCATCGTCGGCACGTTTACCAACCTACCCGAAGGCAGCCTCCTCCAGTCCAATAACGTCCCGCTCCGCATCAGCTATGTTGGCGGCAGCGGAAATGACCTCACCTTCACCGTTCTCGCCAAACCAAATTTCACCAACACCATCATCCTCACCAACCGGCTCATCAAGCTGTCCGGCACCGGCGCGTCCGGCCAGCCCATCATCATTCAGGCCTCCACCAACCTGACGCAGTGGCTCGACCTCACCACCAACAGCGTGACCGGCGGCATCTTCTCCTTCACGGATAGCAACGCCCCCAGCTTCACCCGCCGCTTCTATCGCGCAAAATTTCAGTGAACGCCCGAAACATTGGCGCGGAATAGTTCAAGCCCGCTGGCTGCTCAGGACGACTTTTAACGCCGCAGATTTGCCCGGCGCGAGATGAATCTTGTCCGCCTTCACGTTGCCCGATTCCACGCAGACCATGTGCTGATGTTCCGCCGGGTCGAAATCATCCGGCAATTTTTGCGTCGTCCACGGATTCCAGACGACGGTGGATTGCGCGCCGGTTTTTTCCACGCGGATGACGCGCTGCAATTTTTCATCGCGGATTTCCACGGCGGAAGCGGTGCCGCAGTAAGTGCGATTCGTCTCGCGGTTGATGCGGAGGGGAAAACTTTCCGCCGGGCGCGGCACACCGTTGTCGCCCTCGGCAAAATTCAGATACGCCGCGCCCTCCAATCCATGCACGCTCACCGCGCCGATATCTCCGACTTGGAAATAAGTGTGTAGGCAGTTTTCAATCTCCAGCATCTCGCCGCAGGAATCGTTTGCGGCGATGAGTTCCATCGTCAGCGTTTCCGCCACGGTCACGATGAATTCCGTCCGTAAATCGCGCCAAGCCTCGCGGCCGGGAACTTGCGGCAGGGCGAAGCGCAGCGTCACCGCGCCGTCAGGCGCAGCGGAAGTTTTCACCAGTTGCCATTCTGCGCTGCGCACAAAACCATGCGACGGCTCACCGTCACGGTTGCCGAACCACGGATAACAAATCGGCACGCCACCGCGAATCGGTTTGCCCGGCGCGAAATAACTTTTCGCGCTCATGAAAATCAGCGGCGGCTCGCTGTTCTTTTGGAAGTGCGTGACGTGCGCGCCGTTCAGGTAAATTTCCGCCGCGCTGCTTTTGGTCGTGACGATGATTTTGGGCAGGCCGCCGTTGCCCGCCGTCACGCTGACGCGTCCGGGGATTTCATGGCGGCGCAGGGATTTGAGGTTCGTTGACATGGCGGGATGATAGCGCGCCCGCAAAATCTCGCAGCCATTTTCACGCTTGTAATTTGCCGCGCTAAACGAAAAATACGCGCATGAAGCGTTTTCTCCCGTTGCTGGCGTCGCTGCTCTGGGTCACTGGCTGCACGCACGTTTCTCATCCGCGCACTGATTTTCTCCGCGTCATCGAACGTCCGCACGTCGCGCTGACGCCGCTAGTTCAAGCACTGCCAACAACCAACGGCTTCGCGCAATTTCATTTCTCCTTCGCGTCCGATGCGCAGAACCGCGTGCCGGGAATTTTAATCGAGCCCAAAAATTTCTCCGGCAAACGCCCGGTCATCATCGCCTTGCACGGCACGGGCGGCAGCACGGCGAATATGGCCGCGCTCTGCCGCAAGCTCGCCGAGCGCGGTTTCATCGCCGTGGCGATTGATGGGCGCTATCACGGCGAACGTAAATCCGGCAAAGGCAACGCCGATTATCACGCCGCCATTGTTCGCGCGTGGCACGGCGACGGCGGGCATCCACTTTACTACGACACCGCTTGGGACGTGATGCGGCTGGTGGATTATTTGCAGACGCGCGATGACGTGGATGCGAGCCGCATCGGCCTCATCGGCATTTCCAAGGGCGGCATCGAAACGTATTTTGCGGCGGCGGTGGATCCGCGCATCGCCGTGGCCGTGCCGTGCATCGGCGTGCAAAGTTTTTCCTGGGCGCTGAAACACAACGAGTGGCAGGGACGCATCGCTACGATTCAACCGGCGTTTGACACGATTGCTAAAGACGCCGGCATCGCCAAACCAAATTCCGCTTTCGTTAAAAAATTCTACGACCGCGTCGTGCCAGGCATTGATGGAGAATTCGACGGGCCGGAAATGTTGAAGCTCATCACCCCGCGCCCATTGCTAGTCATCAACAGCGATGCCGATGAACACACGCCGCTGCCGGGCGTCGAGCAATGCGTGGTGGTCGCAGAAAAATCCTACGCCAGCGCGTCCGCGTCCGAAAAATTTTCCGTCATCATCCAGACAAATACCGCACACAAAGTTCTGCCGGAATCCGAGCGCGCGGCGATAGACTGGTTTGTGAAATGGCTAAAGCCCTGATACCCGCCAGCAAGCTGGTCTGATAGTTTCCATCACGCGTTAATTTTTCGCTTGACCTTGATGGACTAGTGTTCTAGTTGTATTCATACACTAACAAATGGCCACGGTCTTCAACATCAACACCGGCTCGCACACGCCGATCTACGCGCAGATCACGCACCAGGCCCGCCACGCGGTCCTGACCGGGCGACTGAAGGTGGGCGACCAGTTGCCGAGCGTGCGTGCGTTGGCGGAGGAGTTGGTGGTCAACCCGAACACCGTGGCGCGCGCCTATGCCGAGCTGTCGCGTGAGGGGTTGCTGGAATCGCGTGCCGGTCGCGGCGTTTTTATCACACAGAAGCGGAAAGTTTTTTCCCGCGCCGAGGGCTGGCGGCGGCTGGAGCCGCAGTTGCACGCGCTCATCGGTGAGGCGATGACGCTGGATTTTACGCCGGAAGAACTGCGCGAGGCTTTCGAAGAACAACTCGGCAAATGGAAAAAAACAAAAGGAGGCGAATGACTATGAGCGAACTACCTGTCATACAAACGCGCGGGCTAACCAAATATTTTGGGCGGAAGTGCGCGGTTGACGGCCTGAATCTAGAAGTGCCGCGCGGCTGCGTGTTCGCCTTCCTCGGCCGCAACGGCTCGGGCAAAACCACGACTATTCGCATGTTGATGGGTCTCGTGCCGCCGACGCACGGTTCCGGGACGATTCTTGGCCACGACATCCGCGCGTTGACGCCGGAAGTCCGCGCGCGCATCGGCTATCTCACGGAGGAACACCAGCTCTACGGCTGGATGAACGTGCGGGAGAGCGGCGAGTTCCAGTCAAAATTTTTCCCAAAATGGAACGCAAAAATTTATCACAGCGTCGTGGGGCATTTCGCACTCAAGCCAGACGCGAAGGTGAAGGATTTGTCGCGCGGCGAACGTGCCGGGCTGTGCCTTGCGCTCACGCTAGCACCGGAGCCGGAGTTGTTGATGCTAGATGACCCCGGCCTCGGTCTTGACCCGGTGGCGCGGCGGGCGCTCATCGAGTCCATGATTTATCTCACGCGCAAATCCGACCGGACGATTTTCTTTTCGTCGCATCATCTTTCGGACGTGGAGCGCGTGGCAGATTACATCGCGGTGTTCGACCGCAGCGTTTTGCGCGCGGCCTGTCCGCTGGGGACATTTCAGGAATGCGTGCGGCAGTTCCGGCTGCGCTTCGCCGGCACACCGCCTGCGTTACCGAAGATCAATGGCCTGCTGCAGGCCATCCGCACCGAGGGCGAGCTGCGGGTAACGTGCGTCCATGCCAACCGCGAGACGGAAAATACGCTGCGTTCGCTCTTGCCGCTGGAAATGGAAACACTGCCGCTCGGCTTGGAGGACGCGTTTATCAACTACCTCGGTGAACGTGGCGAGAAGACATTCATCCTTTCGGAAATGGAGGCGAAACAATGAAAACTATTTTTCAAAAAGACCTGCGGGAAAATTTTAAGCTGGCGCTCATCGGCGCGGCGATTTTTATCCTGCTGCTCATGCAGGCGTATCAATCATCCATCAACACGCTGATCAACCTGCTCGATCATAATGGTTCGGTGATGGCCGCGAACCTGCAGCCGCTGCTCTCGCAGACCCTGCTGATGGAAGCCGCATTTTTCTGCGCAATCTTCGGCGCGGCGCTCGGCTGGCTGCAGACACGCAACGAAGCGCACCGCGACCTGTGGGCATATTTGGTTCACCGCCCGGTTTCGCGCGCCGACATTTTCCGGGGCAAGGCGTTCGCCGGGCTGTGCCTCTACGCGTTCGGTGCGGGGCTACCGTTGCTGGGGCTGACGCTGGTCGTGGCCACGCCGGGCCACATAGCCGCGCCATTTGAATGGCCGATGACGCAGCCACTGCTGGCGGTGTTTCTCACCGGTCCGGTTTTTTATTTTGCGGGGATGTTGACCGGCTTGCGGCAGGCGCGCTGGTTCGGCAGCAAATGTTTTGGCTTTGGCGGCGCGGTGGCCGCGTCGTTGGCGATTTTTGCGGCGAATGATATGGTGGTGTCACTCCTGATTACGTTGGTCGCCGCCGGCATTTTAGCGCTGGCGGCGCGGGGCGCTTACCAGAGCGGCGGGTTTTATCAGGGTCAGCCGGCGGCCGGGAAATTTGCGCTGACGATTGCAACATTGGCGGGCTGCGGTGCGGTGATGTTTGTGGCCGTGGGCCTGACGATCACGCTGGGGTTTCAGCCGTTCACTCCGCGCCAGGACTACACCTACAGCTACCACCAAATGACCCGCGGGGGAAAAATCTACAAGGTGACGCAAACCGGTGGCGATACGCAGACCATTGTGGACTTGGACGGTAAGCCGCTGCTCGATCCTAAGACAGGCAAGATGATGGAGAAACAGGAATTTCAAAAGCTGTCTGTGTGGGGCGACAGCGTCACGAGCCGGTTCAATGACGGCGGACAATTTTCCGCGCATTACATCCTTTACCCCTTCAAAAATTTCTACCGGCTCTGGAACGTCGTGGACAGGAAGCTCTGGTATGTGGATTGCCACGGACGCCTGCTGGGTTATGACGGCGTAACGCGGCAATTCATCGGCAGCATCGAGCCACGCGGCGCGGACGGAGCCACGGCTGAAACTTTCCTTCCGCCAAGCAGCCAGAATGGCGATTACTTTTACAGCTATTCTTATTATCGGGAGTTGCAGATGCTGGCGAGCGCGCAGACCGTTTATCGGATTGATTTAAAAAAACTTACCGCGAACCCGGTCTTTTCGTGCACGAACAGCGATGAAATCGGCGCTTATCAGGAATCATTCCGTTCGGAACTGACATCAAAAATTTTGATCTCGACCCGCAAGTCCGTCCGGCTGTTGGAACGAGACGGCCAAACCATTTTGGAAGCCGACTATGTTCCCGCGTTCACCAAGTATCCTAACGTGCAGTTGATGGTTTTGCGCGGCAGCATGCCGACGCATCTGAATCGCACGAATGAATTCGCGCTCTGCTTCACACCAGACTACCGGCAAAACGAAAAGACTGGATGGAAGATGACCACACACTACGCGTGGTTCACGGCGGACAAAGGCATCACGCGCACGCTCGACCTGCCCGTCCTGCACACCGACGGTGGCCCGACGCCGTTGTATGACCGGGTGGCGTCATCTTTGGTGCCGTTCGGACTGGTTGCGATGAGCGAAAAACTGGACGCCAAGCATCTCCTCGGACTGGAGTCGGGCTTGAGCCTGATGTGGACGCTCGCCGCCGGTATCATCGGCCTCCTGGTAGTGCGGCGCTACCATTTCTCCACGCGCGCCACGGCGGGTTGGACAATTTTTGTTTTGCTACTTGGAATTCCCGGCCTGCTCACGCTGCTGTGCGTGCAGGAATGGCCAGCGCGTGAAACCTGCCCCGGCTGTAAAAAACTCCGCGCCGTAGATCGCGAATGTTGCGAGCATTGCGCGGCGGAATTCTCCGCGCCGGAAACAAACGGCACGGAAATCTTCGCCCCGCTGGTGAAGGCGTGAAACCAAGCGGCGGCTTACTTCGCCAGATAATTTTCCACCGGCTCCGCGCCGAGTGTGCCGCGCAATTTCTCCAGATACGTCGGCGATTCGATTTCTTCCAGCAGCTTGCGGGCGCGCACGAGACGATGACCGATGCCGAGATTTTCCGCCACGTCCGCATGGCTGGGCTTGCGCAGAAAGCCCGCGAGATAATCAACGTGCCGCCGCCACAAGGTGCAATCCACATTCTGTTTCGCCTTCAAACGCGCCGCATACCAGTCGCTTGCCAGCAAAGTTTCGCGTGAAAATAGTTTACGGAATTCCGCGTCGGCCAAAGTTTTTCCGTTCCACGAATCGTGCAGCATGATGTGCAGCAACGCCTGTAACGGCGGACACGCCTGTGCGATGCTGCCGTCGTCAAAATACATCTGCGCGACGCGTTTCTGCGTGGCGAGAATGTTGTCCATGCCGTCCACAAACGTCGGCAAATCCTGCAGCTCCGGCTTGAGCATATCCGCCGTGAAGACCGCGTGCGGATGGTTGAACACGCGGCCGAAAAAGAAATGCACGAAGCGGTCGTTGATGCGCCAGCCGAGCCGGCTCGCGAGAACTTTTTTGCCGTCGTGCGTGAAATCCTCGATGCGTTCGAGAAAGCGGTTCGCGATGAGAAATTTCGGATCGCGTTCCTCGGCGGTCATGCGCGAAAAAACTTCCGGAACGATCAAGCTGACATCGTGATCCACGCGCACCTTCGGCCCGACGTAACCGGCGGCGGTCACGAAGCCGTGATGGTTCGCGAGGACGAACGACACGAGCGCGTTGTTCAAATCCATGATGGGCGGCAGCGCGTTGAACGGGCCTTTCGTCAGCGCGCCTTCGGAACCCGCGCCGGTCGTCGAAGGCGATTTGCCGGTCATGCTGCAAATGAATTCCATGAACAATTCCGGCAGTTCCATGAAGTGAACCGGATTGTAGCACGCGAGCGGACGGATGCCTTTCTCGGCAGGATTGTTGCGGCGTCCCGGCAGCACGGTGTTGACCGGCGTGAGCACGGTCGCGTTCGCGGGAATCCGGCGGCGCAACCGCGCGCCGACTTCGGCGACGTAAGTTTCGACGGGCTTCACGAGGTCGGGACGCTTTTGCAGGTAGCGCGGATTTTTGCTCGGCTTGCCGTCCACGAGGCGCGGATGCGCAGAGGAAACCAGATAGCTCGGCTCGCCGGTCGCGGCAAAATTCTCGATGAGATTTTGCATCGGCGCGGTGAATTCGTTGAAGTGAATCGCGTCCTCGACGAGTTCCTTCGCCTGTGCGTGCGTGAGCGGCTCGTAGTTGGAAAAGAAATTATCCGTGCGCGCGAAATCAATTTCCGTCTGCTTGTCGTAGCCGCGATGAATCGCATCGTCGGGACGCTGGAACAAACGCTGTTCGCAGTTCTGCACGAACTTGAGCACGGAATTTTTATCCGCGTTCGGCAAATTTTCCACGCGCGATGCCGGCACGAGCGTCGAGGCCGTGATGTCGTCTTCCAACTGCACTTTCACCGCCGGATGAAAATCTTTCCGCAGCCCAAACGTCCGCCACGCGCCGTCCTCGTCAAAGCCGATGCGCAGGCGCGTCGTCACGAGCACTTTGTTGTCGAACTTCAGTTCGTAACCCGGCTTGCCGTTCACGATGTCCACGCTGAAATGGTCGCGCCAGTGCGTGCCCCAGTCCGGCTTGAAATAGCGCTTCACGACGAAGACCAGCTCCTTGATGTATTGCGGGACGCCTTTGAGCCACGCGTTATATTCCGGTGTGTAATCCTGCTCGTCCGGCGTGAGCAATTTGATGACCGAGCCGAGCGAACGTTCTGGTGACAGCACGGCGCGTTTGTCGGTGCGATTTTTTTCGACGAAGCGCGTCGAGTAATCGCGATCCACCAGTTCCTCGACGAGATCGAAATCCTTTTTCAAATCTGCGACGAACACCGGACCGGTAAGAATCGCGTCGGTGATTGGTTTGGAAATTTCCGATTTGCCGCCGCCGGAAACGGTGCAGGGCTTGTGGCAGACCAAGCCTTCCGCCGCCGTGCCGACGAGCCGCCACGCGCGGTTGGCGCCGGGCGGTTTTTCCATCTTCACCTTGTAGCCGGACGGGCGGATGTAGGTTTTTTCCGGCTGCAACTTGATGGAATGCGCGCCAGTGCCATTTGTCCACGCGACGGTTTGCTTGTGCAAATCAAACGCCGCGTCCTCCGGCACATAGACAATCTGTGGATTTTTTTTGTCCACACCGTAGCCTTCCGGATTCACATCCATCAGCGTGGCGTAAAGTTTTGCCGCCTCGTCAAAGCTGTGCTCCAACTGGCGCACGTGCTTCTCGCCGCTGAACTCCTCGCCCAAATCATAGCTCGGAAAAACCAACGCGCCGCCCGCGTGTTCCTCCTCGGCGTTGCCGAAAAGATTCGCGGCGTAGCTGATCTGCGTTTTCACCTCCTTTTTGCAATAGCCGTAATAATTGTCCGCGATGATGGTGACGATGACGCCGTGTTCGTCGCGGCACGTCAGCTTAAACGCGCTGCCGCCATTGTAAATTTCGTCCTCGGTTTTCCAGCACATCCCGTCACGGCGCTGGCGTTCCGTGGCCTGATCAAAGTGCGGCAGGCCGACAGATTTTTTCGTGGCCTTCACCAGATGCGGCGCGAGGATGACGCAACCGGTGTGGCCGCTCCAATGTTCCGTGTCCAGCGCGGAATCGTTTTCCGGCAGCAATGGATCGCCGGCGTTGCCGAAAATGCTTTCGATGAAATCCAGGTTGCTCACCAGATTTCCGGGAACAAAAAAACGAATCTCCATCGACTTCTCCGCCGTAAATCCCGGCACGGCGGGACAAACCAGCGGGCGGATGAGCAGCGACACAAAACAATCCGCCGGCTTCGGCTGCGTCGAGGTGAACGGCAGTTGCATGATTTCGCGCGGCGGGTTCAGCGCGAGCTCCAAAATTTTTGCGAACGTGATTTTCGGCACGCCCAGCTTGTCATCGGGAATCGGCAGGCCGCCCTCGGTGACGTGGAAAATTCCCGCTGTCGTGCGCCGGTCGCTGCGCGGATTGTGCAGCACGCCGTTGGTCACACGGTAGGAATTCAGGATGGTCGAGGAAAATTCATCGCGGTCAATCGGCAGCGACAGCACGCGCGCCAAGCCGGGTCGGTCGAGCGTGAACGTGCGCGACGGCAGGTGCGCGAGCTGAATTTCCTGAAAATAATCGTGGAGAAAATTCTGGATGCGGCGGTCGGCGGGGCAAAGATATTTGCCGAGCAGCCGGTCTTTCTCGCGCGACGCGCCGGCCATCGCGGCGGCGATCTCGGCAAACTCCGCGTCGCCTTTCAGCGGCACGGGCTGGCAGCCGATGTGGGCGAGCTTGACGTTGATGTGCGCAATCAGATGCGCGGGCAGGTTGGATGCAGATTGGCTGTTCATGATAATTCGTTGCGTCGGACGACCAAAATCCTCGCCACTAAAAATGCCAGAACGGCGCGCGGCGTAAATAAATTTCGTGTGCCGCGTCAAAAAATCCGTTAAACCAATCGCGTCGTGACCCTGACAAAAAACGCCCGGCTGACCGTGGCCCTGCGCGTCCTCGCGCTGCTGTTGGCGTTTGTGCTTGCCGGGTTAGCCGCGTGGCGCGCGCCGCTGCTCGCTGCCCGTGAAAATGTGCCGCTGCTCTGGCTGCCCGCCGGCCTTGGCCTTGCGGCCATCTTGGTTCTCGGCTGGCGGTTTTTTCCCATCGTGCTGGTCGGCGCTTTCCTGGCCGGTCTGGTCGCGGAGCTGCCGGCGAATTTTTTGCTGCTCAGCCTCGCCGTCGGCAGCACGGCGGGCGGATTACTTGGCGCGTGGCTGCTGAAAAAATTTCTCCGGTTTGAAAATCATTTGGAAGCCGTCCGCTTTGCCGCCGGGCTGCTGGTCATCGGCTGCGCCGTCTGCGCGCCGGTAAATGCCGCCGCGCTTGCCGCCGGCGCGGTGCTGGAAAAAAAAGCCGCGTGGGACAATTTTTTGCCGGGCATGCTCGCTTGGTGGATTCCCTGCATGCTGGGCATTCTGGTGATCGCGCCCGCCCTCCTGACGCTCGCGACGCGCTCGCACATCTGGCTCTCGCCGTTGCGGGCGGTTGAGGCCGTGGTTTATGCCGCCGGTATTTTTGGCAGCGCGTTGATCGTGTTTGATTTTCAGATGGTCGCCGTGCTCAAGCCGTATCCGCTGCACTTCGCGTTGAGCTTGTTTTTGCTGATGGCGGCACTGCGGTTCGGGCCGCGCGGCGCGGCGCTGGGCACGCTCATGATCGCGGGCTTCACGGTGGTTTCGCTACTGCAACATCGCGGGCCGTTTGCCACCGCGTTGCCGGATTTGCACCTCGCGGCGGGATTTCTCGGCTTCGCGTCCGTCGCGGGCATATTGCTGGGCGCGGCAGCCATCGAACGCCGGCGCACGCTCGTCGCCATCATCGAAAATGAAAAACGCCTCCGCGCTGTCGTGGCCGACCAGCCGAACCTCATCTGCCGATTTCTGCCGGATGGAGCTATTACGTTCGTCAACGCGGCGTTCTGTCAATTTCACGGCAAGCAGGAGGCGGAGTTGCTCGGAACAAATTTTTACACCGAGCTCGTTCAGGCGGGTAATCCAAATGCGCCGCAGGATTTTTCTAAATTGCCGGAAGAAAAGGCGGTAATCAATTTCGACCGCCGCGCCGAGGCTGCCGACGGCCACATTGAATGGCAGCAATGTCATCTCCGCCGGCTCGAACGGAATGCGGACGGGCTGGTGGAATTTCAAGCGGTCATCCAGGACATCACCTCGCGCAAACGCGCCGAGGTCGAATTGCAGGAAGCCAAGGCCGCCGTGGACAAGATGAACGTCCAGCTCCAGTCCGCCGCGACGGACGCCCGCGCCGCCGCCGAGTCGGCCAACCGCGCTAGCAACGCCAAGAGCGAATTTCTCGCGAACATGAGTCATGAAATCCGCACGCCGTTGAGCGGAATCTTGGGCATGGTTGAGCTGCTCGGCCAGACGCGGCTGGACCAGCGGCAACGCGAATTCGCCGATGCCGCCGTGGAAAACGCCAACGCATTGCTGCGCGTCATCAACGACGTTCTGGATTTTTCCAAAATCGAAGCCGGCAAGATGAGCGTCGCGCGCGAGGAATTTTCTTTGCGCGAAGTGGTGGACTCCGTTTTGGAAAACGCTGCGACACGCGAACCGGGGAAAAAAGTCGGCCTGTCCGCTATCATCCGCCGCGCCATTCCGCACCGGCTCATCGGCGACCCCGCGCGGCTGCGGCAGATTTTGCTGAACCTCACCGGCAACGGCATGAAGTTCACCGAGCGCGGCGAAGTCGTTGTGCGCGTGCAACCGCAGTTGTCGTTGCCGAATAAAATCACCATCCGGTTCGAGGTCGTGGACACCGGCATCGGCATCCGCTCCGAGGAAATTTTCAAACTGTTTCAGCCGTTCGTGCAGGCCGACACGTCGTCGTCGCGCCGCTTCGGCGGCACGGGTCTCGGCCTCGCCATCTCGCGCAAGCTCGTCGAGCTGATGGGCGGAAAAATCGGCGCGTTGAGCACCTTCGGCCAAGGCTCGACATTCTGGTTCGAGCTGCCGTTCGATGTGCCGCCACAGCCCGCGCTGCCGCGCCATTTTCCCGGCCTCGTTTTTCTGCGCGCCATTGTCGCCGCGCCCGGCGCGAGTTTGCGCGAGTCGCTCGTCGAGCAATTGCAAGGCTGGGGCGTGGACTGCCGCGCCGTGGCCACGCAGACGGAACTCGCCCACGCGCTGTGGCAGGATTTGCGTTCGGCGGTCGCGCCGCTGGTGATTTGCGACGACGAAATGCTGGCGCTCGGCGGCGAAGAACTGCGCCAACTGCTCGCGGAAAATCGCGAAAAAATCTTTTGCATCCTGCTCGCCAGCCCGGCGGGTTCGCTCGGCGCGGATGCCGCCGGGCCGTCTGGCTTCGCGAATGTGCTGCTCAAGCCGGTGCGCGAGGAACCTTTCTTTAACGCGCTGGTTTCGTTGTTTGACGGGCAAAAATCCGGCGCGGAAAAATCGGCGGAAAACATTTCCCCTAGCAGCGCCGCCGAGACCACCGGCGCGACGGCGAAGCGAACGGCGATTTCCGATTTGAAAATTCTCTGCGCCGAGGATCATCCGTTCAATCGCAAGCTCGCGCAGTTGATGCTGGAAAGTTTCGGTGCCAGCGCCACGTGGGCGGTGAACGGCCGCGAGGCCGTGGAAAAATTTGCGCCGGGAAAATTCGATGCCATCGTGATGGATTGCAACATGCCGGAACTCGACGGTCTGCAGGCCACCGGCGCCATCCGCAAAATTGAAAAAAAAAGCGAAAGCGAAAAAAATCCGCCGCGCCGCGTTCGTATCATCGCGCTCACGGCGAACGCGCTCGTCGGCGAACGCGAGCGCTGCCTCGCGGCGGGCATGGACGACTACATCGCCAAGCCGTTCACCGCGCAGCAGCTTTACACCGCGCTACTCGCCGCCGTGCCGCCGCCAACCGGCACACCGGAAATTGCGGACGAGCAATTCAACCCCGCCAAGCTCGAGCAGCTTTGCAACGAACTGGACCGCGCGCCGGTGCTGGAAATGGCTGGAGATTTTTTGAAGGAATTTGACGGCCGCATCAGGGAAATCAAAAATTTCGCCGCCGCGAAAAATTGGGAGGAGTTAGAGCGCGCAACGCATTCGATGAAAGGGCTGAGCGCGCTGTTTGGGTTTCAGAAGCTGTCAGAAAATTTTCTTGCCATCGAGGACGGCGCGGAGGCGAAAGACGCCGAGCGCGTGACCGCTGCGTTAAAGCCGCTCGACCCGCTGACCGCCGCCGCCGCGCGGCAATTGCGCGGCTGGCTGAAGAACGACCCGCGTTAAGGACGATTCGGCATGCAGAACGCGATCAAGGGAAGCCGTCCCACCTTGGCGCACATTTACCTGATGGTTCAATCAACTTCCAACTCATTAAAGACGGACCAAGTCGTTGACACCACATCGCCAGCCGGTTTGCAAAACTAAAACCAGAACCTCGATAACAAATCTAGCAAGTTGGAAAGAAAAACGGCGACTTGTATGTTGGCTTAGCTACCCACTCACTGGTTTCATCAAGGTGATATTTTGAGCCGGTAGAAACCGGACGGCCGACCGGCCACTGAGTTTGTGATGGTTGTCGTAGCGCCGGAACCGACTACGGTCTGCAGTTCCGTCCAGGCCGGGTCAGACAGGGAGGTTTTATATTCAACGACGTAAGTCAGGCCGCTCTGGGTGGAAAACGACCAGTTAAAGATGCCGTTGCTCATGTGGGGAGGAGGAACGCCCGCGCCACCGATGATCATCGAAATGGCTGGCCTGCCAGCTCCAGAACAGGTGGCCAGAGCGGTGATCGTGCGGCCTTGACAGACATCCACGCCACGCGCCGGCACGATATTGCTCGTGGTGGCGGCCACAATATTGGTGGTGAAACTCGTCGTGGTATTTGTGCTGAGGCTGATCAAGCTGTTGGTCGCGAAACTGGCCACAGTATTCGTGCTGAAACTAGTCACGAGATTGGTCGTGAAGCTGATTATCGTATTGGTGATCAGGGTCGTCACGCTGTTGGTTGCGAAACCGGTCACTGTATTCGTGCTGAAACTGGTCACGATATTGGTCATGAAGCTAGTCGTGCTATTGGTGTTGAGAATCGTCACGGTATTGGTGGTGTAAGTAATTTCCACGCAGCCCCCCTTCTGATTTCCACGCAGGTAGTAGAATAGGTTGGGGCCATAAAGCACATCCGTGGTCGTAAAGGTCAATTCAGTCAGATTCGTGCCGGCAGGAAAACGATCAGTCACGTTTCCAGCGGTCAACCCAGTGACAAAGATGGTTCCGAAGGTGGAAAGACCGTTATGGTCATGGCGGAGGAAATAGAAATTATTCGCTCCGTAGCCGACGTCCGTGGCCGTAAAGACCATTGCATCCACATTCTCCCCGATGGTGAAACGGTCGGTGACCGGTCCG
>CAIKKJ010000106.1 GCA_903827955.1 uncultured Verrucomicrobia subdivision 3 bacterium | reverse complement strand
ACTGGTGATGGCGGTGCTGCCGAGATGGGTGTTGATCAGGTTTAAGTCGCCGGGAACGACTTGGTTGACACTGCTGACGATGTTGGGCGTGCCCGAGTGCGTGCCAAAGTTATTGGCGACGTTCGGATTGAAAACCGTGTTTACGAGGGTGATGGTGTGCGCGACCATGTTGAGGAACCCAACATTGCTCAAGTCAGAATTCTGCACGGTGGCCGTGCCTTTCGCGGTGAAGCTGGCGTTGGCGACGTTGAACGACTGGCCGGCATTGTCGAGCAGGATGCCGTCGCCGGAATTTACCGTGAGATATTGCGCCTGCGCGGTTGTGCCGCTGAAGTTGACCGAGCCGGATTTGGAGATGACCGAGAACGAACCGCTGCCGGTGTTCAGCACGGAGTTGTTGAGCGTGATTGTCTGGTCGGCGGTCAGCACGCCGAAGTCATTCACGGAAAGTGTGGAGGTGTCCAGGCCGATGGTGCCATTCGCGGAGTTGAATTGCATGGTGTTGGCGGATGCGCTGGAATGATTGATGGCGATATTGCCGGCCGTGCGCACCGCCAGGTTGCCGATGGTCTGGATGTTCGCATTGTTCTGCATGGTAAAATCCGTGCCCAGACCGAACGAAGTGTTGCCGGTGCTGTTTTTCACCGTCACGCCGTCAAATGTCAGCGCGGCCGGCGACTGCCAGTCGAAGTTCGCGACGTCCGCACGGATGGTGATGCCAGAAGCAAGGCTAAATTGATTGCCCGCGATGAGTGAGAAAAGGATGCTGGAACTGGAGGCGAGTCCACCGAAAGTCACGGAGTTGTGAAAAGTCATGTTGCGGGAAGCAACGATGTCAAATTCCGGTTCGTTGGCATAAAGTGACAAGTCAACGGTGAGTGGGGGTTGCACAGTTCCCACGGGAAAGAGGCTGAAACTTCCTGCCTGGGTAAAAAAATTAATATTTCTGCCCGCAAATCCAACGAACGGTTGGCCGACGAAAAACGAATTGCCGAGGAGCAGAAACGGACTGTTCAAGAACAGCCGCGTCGGCGGCGTGGGAACGGTCGGGCTGGTCAACGAAGGTTGATAAATGTTCGCGTCCGTTCCAAGCGCGATGTCGGCGCCGGTCGGGTTTCTGAAATTTTGATCAAGCGCTGATTGCAATGTATTCAAGTCGAGCACCTGCACCTGCTGCGAGTTCGCATCGTCGCCGACTTGCAAGCCGGTGTCACCGAGTTGGCCGGATTGGATGGCTTTCAACTGCTGGTTGATCTGTTGCTGGATGAGCGGCATGGAGGCGAGCGACTGATGAAAGCCATTGACGAGCTGGCTGTTTTTTGTGAGGTCATCGAGCCGGAAAACAATGATGGGCGCGAGTTGGTTGCCGCCAGGCAGCACAAACGTCATGTGGCCGGGCGCCAAGCTTTGTTTGAGTCCGTTGAGAAAATTCACTTCTACCTGGCCTTCGAGGTCGAGCACTTTCATGCCGCCGCTCGGTGTGGTGGTGATGATGAGCGTGGTGCCGAGCACGGAAGCCGTGGCGGAACCGGTGTGGATTGTGCCGCCGCCCTTGCCGTGCGGCGAGTGGAACAGCAGGCTGCCTTGCTTGAGGTTGATTGTGCGGTTCGCGGGGTCGAAGGAGAAAATGGTGTTAGCGCCGACGCGGGTCACCGTTTCGTCCGGCGCGACGAGTTCCGCGCGGGAAGATGGGCCGGTTTTCAAAATGTCTGGCATGGTGAAAATGTCATTCACGCTCGCGGTTTTCTCTTTTTGGTCAGCGGCGGAAATGATCTGGACGTCGTTCACGACTTGCGTGACTTTGGACTGCTTCAGGTCAAGGGCGCGGCCGGTGGAAACGGCAAAAACGCAGCCGAGGCATAATGCGAGCGTGAATAGATTTTTCATAACAAGGTTTTGGATTGTAAGCTGACCTCACCGACAGGTGATTTTCTAATTTAATGCAGTGGACTGGTCAAACTTATTCTGATTTTACCATGCGATTGATATTTCTGCAAATGGCCGGTCATTTGTCCGCCAGCGTGAACGAGCCGTCCCAGTTTTCCGGCGGCGGGCTGATGGCATACGCCGCGCAGCGTGACAGATACATCTCGCACAGAAAATCCTCCCCGCCGATTTGCTGGCGCACGGCTTCAAATTGTTGGGTCGCCTCGGAAAATTTCCGGGTGCGGTAAAATTGCACCGCTTCGTGATAAACCGCCAGCCACGGCGGCGGCACGGTGCGGTCGCTCAACAGGCCAAAAACTTCCACAGGCTTCGTCTTGCCCTTGACTGTGAGCAAATCCACGGTGCGATAGATAAAATGTTCCCGCGTCAATTTTTCCACCTGCTCGCCGATGAGGATGTCCGTGTGAAATTGTTTCGTGGCGCTTTCCAGCCGCGCCGCGAGATTCACGCCGTCGCCGAGCACGGTGAATTCCATGCGCTGCGGATGCCCAATGTTGCCGACGATGACTTCGCCGTGGTTCACGCCGACGCCGATGGACAGCTTGGTGCGGTCGGCATTTTCTTTCCAGCCCGTGTTTAGTTTTGCCAGCGCGCCGCGCATCTGCAACGCCGCCGTGACGGCATTGCGCGCGTCGGTTTCGTTGCCTGCACTGTGTGTGTCGCCCCAGACGGCCATGATGGCGTCGCCGATAAATTTTTGCAGCGTGCCTTCGTTTTTCAAAACGCTGCCGACCATGTCGGAAAAATATTCGTTCAGTTGCGCGACGAGCTTGTCAGCATCCGCGCTTTCGGTCATGGACGTAAAACCACGAATGTCCGAGAACAAAACCGTCACCGGCTGCTTGCGGCCTTTCAGCGCCTCCACGAACGAGCGTCGGTCGTTGAGAATCGTCTTGGCGACGTTTTTGGAGACGTAGCGGTCAAGCACGTTACGGTAACGCCGCCGTTCCAATTGCTCCATGGCGTATTCAAAAATAATTCCGAACGAACCGGTCGCCACGAGGCAGAGCAACGGCGGCATCATGGTCACCACGCAGTCCCCATAGTTGAAGGCGACCTGGCAGCCAATCAGCAACGCGACCGTGGCCACGGCGAGCAGCAGTCCTTTGAGCAATGCCTGCGGAATGCCGAAGCAGATGAGCAACGCGAGCAGGATGGCTCCAAGCGCAAGCCAGAAATTGGCGCGGTCGGAAGTTTCAGTCAGCCATTCGCCTTGCAGCAGCGCAGCGAGCATCTGCGCCTGAACTTCTGGCCCCGGTGTTTCGCCAAATGGCGTGATGTGGACGTCATGAAAAATTTCCGCCATCGGGCCGACGATGACAATTTTGTTTGAGATCGCTATGCCGTCTTTGAACGGTGGTTTTTGCCACAACGCCTCCACGAACATGTTTTCCACCGGCCACGACCGATAGGTTCCGGCGTAGCCTTGAAAATTAATAAAGGTCTTTTTTTTGGGCGGCGGCGTAAAAATTTGCCCCTTGAATTTTTCCGCCGCGCGCGCGGTGATCTGGGTTAAATTGTCGGGGATTTTTCCTTCGTGAATTCCCCGTTCCCAAAACGCAACGATGCCCGGATCAAAGCTGGATTTTTCCGCCGTGGCGGAAACTTCCAGGCTCTCGCGTTCTGCAGAAGTGCGATAACGCGCCCGGCGGACAATGTTGTCCGAGTCCGTCCAAATGTTGACGAGGCCGACGACCGACTCGCTGCCGGGCAGCAGCAGTCGCTCATTTGGCAAGGTCAGTGTTTTGGTTGAACTGTCCGCACCTTGCCCGTTGGCCAGCATGGCACCGATGACCACGCGGTCTTTGTATTTCTCCAGCGCCTTCGCAAACACATCATCGCCTTCCGTTTCGCTCGCGAAAACAAAATCGAACATCACCACCTTTGCACCCGCAGCCATGAGCTTTTCCAAAATGGCGGCATACACGCTGCGATCCCACGGCCACGGCTGCTGCATCTTTTGGAGCGTCGGCGAGGCGGTAATTTCTTCTGGTGCGAGCGTGTCCAGCTTGAACGAACTCGCGCCGAGGCCGATGAGTTTGATGTCGGCATTAGGCACGTCCTGTCCGCGCAGCAGATAACGGCGATCAATCAAAACACCTTCCGCTTTCTGCCAGACGTGCGACTTCGTCAGCCACACGCTCTGCGTTAGCCAGAAGACGAGAATGCCCACGATGACGACGATCCACTTCGGGCGATGTAAAAAAAATCGGACCATGAGATTCGGAAAATCCTGATGTGCTTAATTCGCAGGCGGGCGCGGCGAATTCAAGGAAATAAAAAAGGCGCTCCGATTGCTCGAAGCGCCTTTGGTGTAAACTAAAATTACTTGGTGCCGAGGATCGCGTCCTTCGCGGCTTTCGCCACGCGGAACTTCACGACGCGCTTGGCTTTGATCTGAATCTGTTCGCCAGTCTTCGGATTGCGGCCGATGCGGGCGGCGCGGTTCTTGAGGACGAGCTTGCCGATGCCAGGCAGCGTGAAAGTGTCCTTCGCGTGCTTGTAAGCGAGCGCGGCGATGCAGTCGAGGATTTCGACGGCTTGCTTCTTGGAGAGTCCGTTCTTTTCCGCGACGAGCGCGGCGATTTGAGCTTTGGAGAGGGCTTTGGCCATATTATTTCTCTTTGGTTGTTGTGTTGTTGTTTGTTTGTTTAGTCCGAAAAAACCTACAGACTTGAGACCAGTTAAAATCCAATGCGCGATGCGTGCAAGCGAAAAAATCAAAAATTATCAGGTTTTTTTGTCTGCCTCATTTTCCACCGGACTTGACATCGCGGCCTAATTTCCCACCATTTGCGCGTGGCGCTCTTCTCCATCCAGAACGAATTCCGCTATGAAATCGTCCGCAAAATTTTTGAGGGCGGCATGGGTATCGTGTATGAAGCCGAGCAGCACGGCTCGCGCGATTTCGTCAAGCGGGTCGCGATCAAAATCATCCGGCCGAATTTCGCGAGCCAGAAGATGTTCATCGAAAATTTCGTCGGCGAGGCCAAACTCGTCGCCGACTTGATTCACACGAACATCGTTCAGACCTACCAGCTCGGCGAAACCAACGGCGTGGCTTTCATCGCGATGGAACTTATTCGCGGAGTGAACCTCGAACAATTCACGCACCAGCTCTGCGAGAAACGCCGCACGTTGCCGAAGGAACTCGCGGTCTTCATCACCAGTCGCGTCGCGCGCGGTCTGGCTTACGCGCATAACAAGGCCGACAAAAACGGCAAGCCGATGGGCATCGTGCATCGCGACGTGAGTTTCAAAAATATTCTCATCGCGTTCGAAGGCGACGTGAAGTTGACCGACTTTGGCATCGCCAAGGCCAAGGGTTTCCTCACCGACCAGGAAGGCGAAGTGGTCGCCGGCAAGCCGGATTACATGAGCCCCGAGCAGGCGGATTTTCAGATCACGGACAAACGCTCGGATGTTTTTTCCGCCGGCGTGGTGCTGGCGCATTTGCTTTTGGGTAGGAATATTTTCAAGGGCGCAACCGCCGAGGAATCGCGCAACCGCATTCTCAACCAGCCCATTCCCGATTTTCGCGCGCTTGATTCGCGCATTGACGACCGCCTGAACGACATTCTCCACCACTGCCTCGCGCACGACGCCAGCCGCCGTTACGACACCGCCGACAAGTTGATGACGGATCTGGAATATTACATTTACGGCGCCGGCTACGGCCCGACGAATGAGACGCTCGGCAAATTCATCCGCGAACTTTTCGGCCAGGAAGCGCCCAAGGCCATTCCCGACGACCCGCAGTTCAAGACCATCGTCTTGGAAGAAACTGCGCGGTTGAAAGAATCCAACACCTGATTTCATGAAACGTCCCGCCTCGTCCGTGGTCAAACTCGGACTCATCCAAACGGACGTGTCGGCCAATCCCGACGCGAACCTCAAAAAAACCCTCGCCCTCGTCGAACGCGCCGCCAAAGCTGGTGCGCAAATTATTTCCACGCAGGAACTGTTTCGCTCGCAATATTTTTGCCAGAGCGAAGATCATGAAAATTTTAAGCTCGCCGAAAAAATTCCCGGCCCAAGCACCGATGCTTTTCAAAAGCTTGCGAAGAAGCACAAGGTCGTCATCATCGCCTCGCTGTTCGAGAAACGCGCCTCCGGCGTCTATCACAACACCGCCGCCGTCATTGACGCCGACGGCTCGCTCATGGGCATCTACCGGAAGATGCACATTCCCGATGACCCGTTGTATTACGAGAAATTTTATTTCACGCCCGGCGACCTCGGCTTCAAGACCTGGCAGACGCGCTACGGAAAAATCGGCGTGCTGATTTGCTGGGATCAATGGTATCCCGAAGCCGCGCGCCTGACCGCGATGCAAGGCGCGGAAATTCTTTTCTACCCGACCGCCATCGGCTGGCATCCCGGCGAAAAGAAAAAATACGGCATCAAGCAACACGGCGCATGGGAAACCATCCAGCGCGCGCACGCCGTCGCGAACGGCTGCTACGTCGCCGTGGCCAACCGCATCGGCCACGAAATCCTCAAGGGCGTTGGTGGCGATGGCATTGAATTCTGGGGGCAAAGTTTTGTCGCTGGCACGTCCGGCGAAATCATTGCCAAGGCCGGTTCCAACAAGGAAGAAATTCTCATCGTGCCCGTGGACCTCGCCAACGTGGACACCACTCGCACGCACTGGCCATTCCTGCGCGACCGCCGGATTGATGCCTACGGGAATCTGACGAAGCGGTTTGTGGATTAAAATAAATCACCACTCATGGTCGCGCTGCAAATACCCGCCAATTTTATTTGCGCGGCCTGCCTTGCATGGCTGGCGAACTGGTCGGGCTTGATTCCTTGGCGCAATTCCGTATCCGCCCATTGGACGGAACGGGCGCGGCTGCTCTGGCCAGTTCGCTTCACCGCCGGCCTCAACGTCTTTTTGCTGCCCTCCATTTTGAGTCTGGTTCAAGATTTGTTGTTTCCGGGATTTCCGCATTGGTGGATTGCAAATATGCTGGCCGCATTTTTGGGTGCGGTGCTGGGCTGCTTCCCCTGCGACCGGGAAATTTTCCCGCAGGTTAATTTTCGCAACTGGCTGCATCAGGCCGTCGCGGGCTGGGGACTCCGGTTTGGCATCTGGGGATTGCTCATCTTTGCGTTCGTGTTGATGCCGGAAAATTTCGGCTGGAAAACGCTCGCCCTCGCCGTCGGTTATTTGCTGGTTCATTTCGCCATCCAGTGGGGACTATTTCTGAAATACCTGCGGCTCGTAAAATTTTTGACCCCGGCGGAAACGCGTTTGCAGACAATCGTGAACGCTACGGCCGCCCGGATGAATGTTTCAGTCCGCGCCACTTGGCAACTCGATGGGCTGATGGCACAGGCTTTTGCCCTCCCTACCACCAACGAACTGGCCTTCAGTCGGCGCTTGTTGGAAATTAGTTCTGACGAGGAAATCACCGCCATCTGCGCCCATGAACTCGCCCATCTCAAGGAAAGCCGATCCGTTCTGGCCGGACGGCTGCTCGGTTCGCTCGCGTTCTTTCCCCTGATTTTCATCAGCCCATCTGTCCATCAGTTCGGCATGCTGGGATTGTTGCTGCCGTATGCGGGATTATTTGCGATTGCCAAATTCACCCGCCGACTTTCGCAGCGGATGGAAAAACAGGCGGACGCGCTGGCGTTGAACGAGCAAACTCAGGACGGTGTTTACGCCCGCGCACTGGAAAAACTTTATCGCGAGAACCTCATTCCCGCCGTGAACGTGAATAACAAGCAAACACACCCGCACCTTTACAACCGGATGATTTCAGCGGGCATCACCCCGGATTACCCGCGCCCTGCGAAGCCAAGGCGGCTGACCCTGCTGGGTTGGACCTATGTTTTTTCCATTGGCTATCTATTCGGTCTTTTAGTTGCGCAGGGTTAACTCGCCTGCAAACTCCATTTCGCCGACAACATTTTCTACATGAAACTCGCTTGGATTACCGGCGCGCACGGGCTGATTGGAAATCATCTCGTTCAAACCGCGCCACTCCTTGCCCCGCGCTGGTGCGTGCGGGCACTCACGCGCGCGGATTTTGATCTGCTCGATTTCGCTGCCGTCGAACGCGAGTTTGCAAAAGATAAGCCGCAACTCATCATCCACTGCGCCGCCATCACCGTCGTTAGCGAGGCGCAGAAAAATCCCGAACTCGCGCGGCGTGTGAACATCGGCATCACCAAATTTCTAGCAGAACTCGCGACAGACATCCCGCTGGTTTTCTTTTCTACGGACTTGGTCTTCGACGGACGCAAAGGAAACTATTCCGAGACGGACGCGACGAATCCGCTGACCATCTACGGCGAGACAAAACTGGAGGCGGAAGAAATCGTCCTGAAAAATCCGCGTCACCTCGTCATCCGCACCTCCATCAACGCCGGGCCGTCGCCATCTGGCAAGCGCGCGTTTGACGAGCAGTTGCGCCATTTGATGCAGTCGGCCGGGCAGGGGATGAAACTGTTCACGGACGAATTTCGTTGTCCGATTCCGGCAGTGGAAACCGCGCGTGCCGTTTGGGAACTGGCGGAGAAAAATTGCACGGGCGTTTACCACGTCGCCGGCGCGGAAAAATTGTCGCGGCTGGAAATCGGCAAGCTGCTTATTCCGCGCTGGCCGGAAATCAAATCGAAGATTGAATCCGGTTCGGCAAAAGATTTCCCCGGCCCGCCACGCGCGTTGGACACGTCGCTGGACATTTCCAAGGTGCAGAAAGTTTTGTCCCAGCCATTGCCGAAGTTTAGCAAATGGCTGGCGGCGAATCCGGACGAATAGTTTTAGCACCGGTGGGGCGAGCGTCCTCGCGAGCCACGAACGTCTTGCGGCTTGGCCATGGCCGACGGCTCGTCAGGAGCCTCGCCCCACCAAACTGCTCGCCGCCATTGCTTGACCATTCTTGCTTCGGTGGCGCGGTTGAACTATTCTCCGCGCTTCAATTTTTATGGCATTACTCAACGACAATTATCTTAAACTCAAAGCTGGTTACCTCTTTCCTGAAATCGGCCGCCGCGTCAAAGCGTTCTGCGACGCAAATCCCGAAGCTGCAAAACGTCTGATTCGATGCGGCATTGGTGATGTAACCGAGCCGCTGCCGTCCGCCGTCGTGACCGCGATGCACAAGGCTGTGGACGACATGGCCGCGCGCGAGTCGTTCAAAGGCTACGGCCCGGAGCAGGGTTACGAATGGCTGCGTCACGCCATCGCGGAACATGATTTTCGCGCGAAGGGCATTGATGTGGCGGACGACGAAATTTTTGTCAGCGACGGCTCGAAGTGCGATTGTGGCAGCATTCTCGACATCCTCGGCAGCAAAAACAAAATCGCCATCAGTGATCCGGTTTATCCCGTTTATGTGGACACGAACGTGATGGCTGGCCACACCGGCGACGCGAACGACGCGGGCGCTTACGGCAAACTGGTTTATCTGCCGTGCAAACCGGCGAATGGTTTTATTCCCGCGCCGCCGAAGAAGCACGTCGATGTCATTTATCTCTGCTCACCGAACAATCCGACCGGCGCGGCCGCCACGCGCGAACAGCTCGAGGCGTGGGTGAAATATGCGCTCGAACACAAGTCCGTGATTTTGTTCGACGCGGCTTACGAGGCTTACATCACCGAGCCGGGCATTCCTCATTCCATCTACGAGATTCCCGGCGCGCGTGAATGCGCGATCGAGTTCCGCAGCTTCTCGAAGAACGGCGGTTTCACCGGCACGCGTTGCGCGTTCACGGTCGTTCCCAAATCGCTCAATGCTTACAGCAAGACCGGCGAGGCGAAGCCGCTGCATCCGCTCTGGTCGCGCCGCATGACAACGAAATTCAACGGCGTCAGCTACGTCGTGCAACGCGCGGCGGAAGCGCTCTATTCGCCCGAAGGCAAAACACAGGTCGCGGAACTCATCAAACATTATCTCGGCAACGCGGAAATTTTGCGCAGGGGCGCAAAGAAAGCCGGACTGAAAGTATTCGGCGGCGTCAATGCGCCTTACATTTGGGTGCGCACACCGAAAGGCGTCACCAGCTGGCAGGCGTTTGACAAGATTCTCGCGGACGCGAATGTCGTCATCACGCCCGGCTCTGGCTTCGGCTCGAAAGGCGAAGGATTTTTCCGTATCAGCGCGTTCAACAGCCGCGCGAATGCCGAGGAAGTCGCGCGTCGTTTGCAGGAATTGAAGTGGTAAAAAATTTCAAAATCACCGCCGTCGCACTGCTGGCCATTTGGCTGGGTGCGACGGCGTTTTCTTTTGACGCAGACGGTAACGCTGTCATTCATGCGCCGGCGGGAAAATCTGAAATCGTCATTACTGCGACGAAACGGTTGGCAGGCGCGATTCACTCGCTGACGTGGAATGGAAAAGAATTCATCAACTCCACCGACCACGGGCGGCAGTTGCAATCGGCGTGTTCGTTCGACAATTCACCGACAGCGAACGCAGAAACTTTCAACCCCACCGAGGCGGGTTCGCGCCGCGATCACGTCGGGACAAACTCGACCAGCCGGCTGCTGGAAATTTCCGCAAACGGAAATCATCTCCACACGAAAACACAGATGGCCTTCTGGCTCGCGCCGGGCGAACGTTCCGAAGGCCAGCTTGCGCGCAACACGAATACGCTTTCGGATTACACATTGACGAAGGATGTGACGATTGGCTTCGAACGCTGGCCGCAGGCGCTGGAGTATCGCGTGACGTTTTCAGTGCCGACGAATGCCCATCATATTTTCGCGCAGTTCGAGGCGTTGACCGCTTACATGCCGGCAGAATTCAACTCGTTTTATGAATTCGATCCGCTGATAAAAAAGCTGAAGCCCTTGAGCCGCGGCCCCGGGGAAATCAAAAATCCCGTCGTGCTCGCGACCGCGGATGGCAGGTTTGCGATGGGAATTTTATCTATCACGCCGAAGCAACTGAATGCGCGTGGACCGAACTATGGTCGCTGGTTTTTTGATTGGGCACACGTCAGCAAATGGAATTGCGTCTATCGCATTAAGCAACCGGACGGCATTCGCAGCGGTGATTACAATTACCGGATGCTCGTGCCAGTCGGGACGCTGGTGCAGGTTGAAGCCATGCTGGCCGACTGGTCGGAGATGACGTGGTAAGCACGGTCGGCGGTCAGCCTCAATGATTGGCCTGCGTAGCTTGGTCCGGCTTGACGCGCGGAACTGGAAAGTTCAAGCTCCACGACGTCCGTTGTGGAAATTAGTTTCTTAACAAGGAGTCTGAGTCAATTTTTTACTGTGATGAAAAAATCGAACGAACTGAATTTAACTTCACCTATCCAGGATTTTCTCGCGGAGCTGCACCGCAAATGCACCGCCGACAATGATGGCGATGTGGCGACTTACATTCCTGAACTTGCGAAGGCCGACCCGGACTGGTTTGGGGTTTGCATCGTCACCGCCAACGGTTCGGTTTATGAAGTCGGTGACACGCGGCAGGAGTTCACCATCCAGTCCATTTCCAAGCCATTCGTCTATGGCCTCGCGCTGGAGGACAATGGCCGCGCTGCGACGCTGGAGCGAGTCGGCGTCGAGCCGACGGGCGATGCGTTCAATTCCATCAGCCTAGATCCCGGCACGGGGCGTCCGCGCAATCCGATGATCAATGCCGGTGCGATTGCGACGGCCGGATTGATTGCGGGCAAAACTCCGGCATCGCGTTTCAAGCGCATCTTGGAAACTTTTTCGCTCTACGCTGGACGCGAATTGACCGTAGACAAAACCGTCTATCAATCCGAGAGCGACACGGGCCATCGCAACCGTGCTATCGGCCACATGCTGCGCAATTTCGACAAGCTTACCGGCGATCCCGCACCGACCACGGAGATTTATTTTCAGCAATGTTCCATCTCGGTGAACTGTCGCGACCTCGGTGTCATGGCCGCAACGTTGGCGAACCGTGGTATCAATCCGCTTACCGGCAAGCAGGCGTTGCGCGGCGAATATGTTGAGAGCGTCTTGAGCGTGATGGGCACGTGCGGCATGTATGACTACGCGGGCGAATGGCTTTATCACGTCGGCATTCCCGCGAAGAGCGGCGTTGCCGGCGGGGTGCTCGCGGTGCTGCCGGGGCAGATCGGCATCGGCGTTTTCTCGCCGCGCCTGGATGCGCACGGGAACAGCGTTCGCGGCATCCGTGTCTGCAAGGAATTGTCGCGCCACCTTGACTTGCATCTGTTCAACCGCTCGGTCGTCGGTAAATTCAGCATCCGTTTGAAATTCACCGGTGCCGATTTCAACTCCAGCCACGTCCGCACGTTTGAGGAAGGCCAGGCGTTGCGTGAATTGGCCAAAGGCATTCATGTTTATCAATTGCAGGGCAACCTGATGTTCGCCACCACCGAGCCGGTGTTGCACGATGTGCTGGAGCACGTGGACAAAATCCAATTTCTCATCCTTGATCTGAAGCGTGTCTTGAGCCTGAACGAAAGCGCCGGACATCTGTTCCATTCGCTCGTCAATAAATTGCACGCCGCCGAAAAGACCGTCATCTTCACGCACTGCGAACATCTGCCGCTGCTGCGTCGCATGATGAAGAAAAAACTGGCCGACCGGTTTACGGAACAGTTCAACACCTATCCCAATAACGACCTCGCGCTCGAATGGTGCGAGGAAACGTTGCTTGAGAACACGCAGTATGCTCACGCGCCGAATTTTAAGTGCAAGCCCGCCGATTACGAGCTATTCAAGGATTTGACCGCGGCCGAATTGAAGGTTGTTCTACCGTTATTGAAGCCGCACAACTTCAAGCGCGGGCAGGTCATCATCAATGCCGGCGACGACGCTCGCGAAATGTTTTTCCTCGCGCGCGGCCACGCCAGCGTGCTGCTGCCCGGCGAAGAACGGCATCGCCTCGCGACCTTTTCGCCCGGCATGTCCTTCGGCGAAATGGCGTTCCTCGACGGCGCGCCACGTTCCGCCAACATCGTTGCGGACTCCGAAGTCGAATGTGATTTGCTCGCCATGGAAGATTTTCAAGCGCTGGGCAAAACGCATCCCGAAATCAAGATCAAGATGTTCGGAAAACTCTGCCTGAACCTCACCGGCAAACTCCGCAAGGCGAATCGCGAATTGAGCGTGTTTGAGTAACTGGTAGGGAAGGCGCGCTGCGCCGTCCCCGTCGCCGAGCGTAGCGTCAGGCGACGGAATAAAACACGAGCAGACGTTCGCCTCCCCCCTCCTTGCCACGCGTTCACGAACCGCCCGCTGAAGACGGGGAAGCGCGGGCGGGGACATCGCAGCGCAATGTCCCTACCACTTACGCTCCGCGACCTTGTTTTCGCCCTTAAAGCTGGCAACCTATCCGCCATGTTATCATCGGAAGAAATCCAAAACGCGCTCAAGTCCGTCAAGTATCCCGGCTATTCGCGCGACATCGTCTCGTTCGGCCTCGTCAAAGAAATTTCTGCCGCGAACGGCGCGGTCAGCGTGGTCATGCAACTGACCTCGCCCAATCCCGAAGCCGCCGCGCAAATTAAAATCGAAAGCGAGCGTGTCATCGCCACGTTGCCCGGCGTGAAACAGATTTACGTCGAAGTGCGCCAGCCTGCCGCCGGTTCCGCGCCCGCCAGTCCGTTTGCGAATCAAAATAAAGTTTCCGGCGTAAAACGAATCATCGCCGTCGCCAGCGGCAAGGGTGGCGTTGGCAAATCTACTTGCTCGGCGAATCTCGCCTGCGCGCTCACGCATCTCGGCGCGAAAGTCGGTTTGCTGGATTGCGACATTTACGGGCCGAGCATTCCGCTGATGATGGGCGTTCACGAAAAACCGACCGTCAACGAGGCCGAGCGCCTCGTGCCGCCGTCCAATCACGGCGTGAAAGTGATGAGCATCGGGCTGTTGGTCACGGACGACCAGCCGGTGATCTGGCGCGGGCCGATGATCACGAAAACCATCCAGCAATTTCTCCTCGCCGTCGAATGGGGCGAACTGGATTTTTTGCTCGTGGATCTGCCGCCGGGCACGGGCGACGCGCAGCTTTCGCTCTGCCAGACCGTGCCGCTTGATGGCGGCGTCATCATCAGCACGCCGCAGGAAGCGTCGCTCGGCGTCGTGCGCAAAGGCATCGCGATGTTCCGCAAAGTGAACGTGCCGATCCTCGGCATCGTGGAAAACATGAGCTACTTCACCACGCCGAACGGCGAGCGCGTGGAAATTTTCGGCCACGGCGGCGGCAAGGAGGAAGCTGCGCGGCAGAACGTTCCGTTCCTCGGCGAAGTCCCGATCTTCACCGAAATCCGCGAAGGCGGCGACCGTGGAATGCCGATTGTGGTTTCCGCGCCAAATCATCCTGCCGGCAAGGCGTTCATCCAGATCGCCGAAACGGTGCGGAAGAATTTGAAATAGTATTTAGCCACAGATGAAACACGGATTAACACAGGGTTCAAAATCATCTGCATACATTGGTTCGAGCAAGATTCTACTCGATGTCCCCGTCTATCGCGTTTCAAAAGAGAAATACGAATTGCGGCAAAGAGAGTTTATTACAAAGCAACTGAAGCTGAATGCTGGTCAATATGGTGAAGAAGCGTATCGCCGTTACCCAGAGCTAAAAACCCAAACAGAAAGCCATCTTTGGAACAACTATGGCGGGAACTGGCTTTACAATGAGATCATTGGATTTATTCGCCTGTTCTTTTTATTCAATCAAGTTCGTGGGGAATATTTTTCTGTTGAAGCAAAAAGGATTGTTCGCACTCGGCGGAAAGTTTTCAGGCCGCTAGGATATGAAGTGACAACTCCAGAAAATATTTCAGTAGGAAGTTCAAGCCATGAGATTTTTGACCGAATTAGAATTTTTTTATCGCGCGCACAAAATGAAAAGGAACTTAAAAAGCATTTCATTGATTCATCTATTCTTGAAAATATTGGAGCGCACATAGACTGGAATGCCTTGCTTGAGGAACAATTTAAGACCAAGTAGTCTGTCGGCATGAAAGCGATGTGTTTGGCAGTTGAGATTTTTTTGATAGCACTGATTCACGCGCATGCCGACACGGCTCTCTTTACGACGCTCCATTCATTTAACGGCAGCGATGGCGCGTATCCTCTCGGTTCTTTAATTCAGGGAAACGATGGAAATTTTTATGGCACATCATCATCTGGTGGGACGGACTACAACGGGCCTGACCAGTATGGTGCAGCAAACGGCTATGGCACTGTTTTCAAAATGACTCCATCTGGTGCTTTCACCACGCTAGTTTTCTTCAACGGGACGAATGGTTCCAATCCGACCGCCGGATTAGTGCAAGACAACGACGGCAATTTTTATGGAACGGCTGCAAGTGGCGGTATTACGAATATGTATTTTCCCGCTGGTTGGGGCACGGTTTTCAAAATGACGCCAGCGGGAAACTTGACAAACCTGATGTTCTTCAACGGAACAAATGGAGCGAATCCTCGCAATAGCCTGATTCAAGACAATGCCGGTAATTTATATGGGCCTACATACTACGGCGGCACGACATATTTTAATTCAGCGGACTCTCTTTTTGGCGATGGCACGGTATTCAAAATCAACACAAACAGCGCATTCACAACTCTGCATTCTTTTAGTCAATCAGCCCCTCCAACCTATACAAACCCCGACGGTTCATTTGTAAACAGTCTGATCAGGGCCAGTAATGGCATTTTATACGGGACGACTATATCTGGTGGTGACTATGCTCGAGGAACATTATTCATATTGAATCCGTCAGGAGACTTAGCGGTGCTGACTTCATTAGACACTTCGGGCGTCGCACTGCTGATGCAGAGTAGTCAGGGCGATTTTTATGGTGCGACCGATTCTGGCTCAAATAATTTTAGCGTTATTTCTAAAATAACCACCAACGGCATATTGAGCGTTTTCTATGTGTTCACTAACAGCCCGCTGATTGATCCTACTGGGCTGATGCAAGGCAAAGATGGCAATTTTTATGGAACGACATATCACGGCGGGACAAATGATTTTGGAACAGTATTTCAGTTAACGCCGTCAGGTATTTTGACAGTCCTGCATTCGTTCACGGGTGGCATGGACGGAGCGAACCCTTTCGCTGGTCTTGTCGAAGGCGCTGATGGATTGTTTTATGGAACCGCACAAAACGGTGGCGTGAACGGTTATGGCACAATTTTTCGACTGGCGGTTAGCCCAATTTCAGTGCTTCCGCCATACATCACTTCACCGATGTTGAATACCAATGGCCAGTTTCAATTTACCTTCGACACGGCAATCGGTAGGAATTACTCGGTGGAATACTCAACGAATCTGACGCAATGGTATGCGTTTGTGGCTTTGAGCGGAGTTGGCGTTCCAATCACATTGATTGCCCCGAACACTTCGAGCAGTGGGCATTGCTTTTATCGGATTGCCATTTCGCCGTAATGACATTTCGTGAATTCAAATCTTGCCGTAGTCCAAGTTGGTTTCCCTGTCACCAGCGACGCCGCGTTAGTCCGCTGGAACCGCGACCACCTGCCCCACCGCGAAAAACTCGCGCCGTAATCTGGTAGGGCTGACCTGCCGGTCAGCCAAGTCGCGTAGCGACGACCGAAAATAGCCCGCAGTTTCAACTGCGGGTTTGAATCCTAAGAAGAATAGCCCTGTAGGGGCGGCAGAGGATTTTCGTGAACCAATCTTCTGTCGCCCCTGTGGGGCTTGAATGGTTCTGGCGCTTTACCCGCAGTTAAAACTGCGGGCTATTATCTTTCGCCACTCCGCGGCTGTCGCAAGGGCAGGCTTGTTACCGCTCCGTTCTCTGCTACCTTCCACGCCCCTGTGGGAACCATTATTTCAGCCTCCGATGTCTCCGTGCGTTACAACAACCGCTCGGTGCTCGATGACATCACGCTCGGCATCCAAGACACCGACCGCATCGGCCTCGTCGGCCGCAACGGCTGCGGCAAGACGACCTTCCTAAAAATCCTCGCCGGCTTGCAACAGCCCGATAGCGGCGAAGTGGATCGTCGCCGCGATCTGGTCGCGAGTTATCTGCCGCAGGATTTCATGCTGGATGCAACGAAGAACGTCCACGACAACGTCCGCGACGGCGCGCAGCACGTCTTCAAGTTGATCGCGGAGTTTGAATCTTTGCCGCACGACTCCAAGCGCCACGAGGAACTGGAGCAACGCATCATGGTGCTCGACGGCTGGACGGTGGAACGGCGCATCGAGATCGCACTGGCACATCTGAATTGTCCTGCTGGTGACCGCAAAATTGATTCGTTATCCGGTGGCGAAAAACGGCGTGTGGCCATGGCTCGGGCGATTGTTTCGCAGCCGGACTTTCTGATGCTCGACGAGCCGACGAACCATCTCGACCCGGAATCCATCGAGTGGGTCGCGGAATTTTTGGAATCGTTCAGCGGCGCGTTTCTGGTCGTCACGCATGATCGTTATTTTCTGGATCGCGTCGCGGGAACAATTCTGGAGCTGTCCAACGGCAAGTTTTTTTCTCACGCGGGAAATTACACCGACTACCTGCTCGCCAAGTCGGAACGGCAGGAAGCCGACGCGACCATCGAGCACAAGCGCCAGATGTTTCTGAAAAAGGAGCTCGCGTGGGTGCGCCAAGGCCCGCGGGCGCAACGCAGCAAGCAGAAAGACCGCTTCGAGCGTTACTACGACGAGGCCGCGAAGGACGGGCCGGTCATTGAGGAAGACGTGGAGCTGTGCATTCCCCCGCCGCCGCAGTTGGGCAATCGCACGGTGGATGTCGCTGGTCTCGGCATGGAAATCGCCGGGAAGAAATTATTTTCCGGTTTCAATTTCACGTTCGAGAACGGCAAGCGCGTCGGCATCTGCGGGCGCAACGGCCTTGGAAAATCCACGCTGCTCAAGATTGTCATCGGCCAGCTCCAGCCCACGGAAGGCACGGTTAAAACCGGGCAGCTCACTAAATTCAACTACGTTGACCAAGGCCGGCTGCACATGAACGAGGAGCGCACGGTGCTGGACGAAGTTGCCGACGGCACAGAGTTCGTGCAATGGGGCGACGTAAAACTTTCGGTGCGCTCGTATCTGAAACGGTTTTTGTTTTCCGACGACCGCATCCTGACGATGGTGAAAAAACTTTCTGGCGGCGAGCGCAGTCGTTTGTTGCTGGCGAAAATTTTGAAAAGCGGCGGCAACTTCCTGATTCTCGACGAGCCGACGAATGATCTCGATCTGCCGACGTTGCGCGTGCTGGAAGAGGCGTTGATCGCGTTCACCGGGGTGACGTGCGTCGTGAGCCATGACCGTTATTTTCTGAACCGCGTCTGCACGGACATCCTGGCGTTTGAAGGCGACGGCAAAATCCATCACAGCGTCGGCGACTACGATTATTATCTGGAGAAGAAAGCGAAAGCCGCCGCCGCCGCCGCCAAGCAAAGCGCGGCGATT
>CAIKKJ010000105.1 GCA_903827955.1 uncultured Verrucomicrobia subdivision 3 bacterium | reverse complement strand
GCTGACAACAGCAGGCGTGGAGGTGGATACGACGGACGGAGTAGGACTGGTTTTTTTAGTAGTGGTTTTCATAGGCAAACTTTAGCACCAACGCATCATTGCGTCAGTGGTCTGCCTTCTCATCTAATCTTGTTAGGCGTCTGGTTCATGGTCAAATCACATTCAAAATAAACTGTGCCTGCTCACGAGCAAACGTGCCATACTCGCTGCTATCCTTGAGCACCGCTTCAAATAAAGCTGCATCCTCATCAGCTCGAAGCTTGCCGAGAGCAAAAATCGCTGACCCAATATCAGGGTGATGCTTGTGAGTAAGTATGAATGTCCGTAGCGCCTGTGCGAGACGACTGATAGCATCTGGACTAACATCCGCCTCCGCAACCTCTGAAACTATATCCCGCCAACCGGCATTAATGCCACGGAAACGCTCAAACATGAACATCGCCTGAAGTAACCGATCCTGAAGGATATGACCATCAGGCTTTGCAAGCTCATCGGCGATAATGTCAGCGAGCGCAATCATAAGACGCCTAACATAATAGTGAACCACACTTTCGTGGTTTATCACTTTCCATGTTTGCTGTTGTAATCGCTTTTTTGAGTTGTGTCCACTGGTATTTTGGTTAAAACAAGAATTATTATGGAAGCAGCAAATACCTCAAAACGTGGGGAGGGCTTTCGGCCCAATCCCAAGCTGCGTTTGCGGGAGCAGGTGCGCGAGGTGATGCGGTTTAAACAGTTTTCGCTGCGCACGGAGGAGGCTTATTGGGTTTGGATTCGGCAGTTTTTGGCGTTTCATCGGGGTGGTGGCCCCCTCACCCCGGCCCTCTCCCCCGAGGGGGCGAGGGAGAAAACCTGGCGGCATCCAAGGGAAATGGGTAAGCCGGAGATTGAGGCGTTTTTATCGCATCTGACGACCCATAAAAAGGTGGCGGCGGCAACACAGAATCAGGCCTTGAACGCGCTGGTGTTTCTGTATCGGGAAGTATTGCATCAGCCGTTTGATGAGCTGGGGGCGGTGGAGCGTCCGTTGCGGCGGCCCAAGGTGCTGGTGGTGTTGAGCAAGGGGGAGGTGCAGCGGTTGTTGACGGTGATGGAGGGGACGCCGGCGTTAATTGCACGGTTACTTTATGGCACGGGGCTGCGGCTGATGGAGGGGCTGCGGTTGCGCGTCAAAGATTTGGATTTTGAACGGAATCAGGTGGTGGTTCACGATGGCAAAGGTTTTAAGGATCGGGTGACGATGTTGCCAGACAAGCTAAAGCTTGAACTCCAACAGCATTTGGAACGGGTGAAGATTTTGCATGAGCAGGATTTGGCGGCGGGTTGCGGGGCGGTGTGGTTACCGGGGGCGTTGCGCACAAAGTATCCCAAGGCGGAGCGGGAGTGGATTTGGCAGTGGGTGTTTCCGGCTAAAGGGTTGGCGGTGGACCCGGAGACAAGGCCACACGGCGCGCACGGAGTGGCACGCCCTACCATTTTACGGCGGCATCATGTGAATGAGATGAATGTGCAGCGGGCGGTGAAGGCGGCAGCGGTGCGGGCGGGCATTGCCAAGGCGGTCACGCCGCACACGTTGCGGCATTCCTTTGCCACGCATCTGTTGGAGAATGGCTATGACATCCGGACGGTGCAGGATTTGTTGGGGCACAAGGATGTTTCCACGACGCAGATTTATACGCATGTGATGCAGAAGCCGGGGCTGGGCGTGCGGAGTCCGTTGGACACCTAGCGGTGAAACCTCGATGGTTTGGGCCGGTAAAATTTTCCCACGCGGTCGTTTTTTGCCGCTTCATTTTTGCCCCATTGAGGCCTAATCAGGGGTTGGCCAGCCATTTTCTTAACCAAGGAAACCATTTTCTTAACCAAGGAAACCATTGCTTTAACCATGGAAAAGTCTGGCTTGGTTTAGGCAGGCAAAGCTTTGACCAACCAAGGGTTTCCGCCAGGTCTGGCCGAGCAGATTTTAGCCAATGGATCGCCATGGTTCTCCCGCATCCGGCCTGTGGCATTTCACAGCCGCCCGCCGAAGACTGAAAAGCGCGGGCGGGGACAGCCCGGCGGTCTGTCCCTACCATCCATTCACCCTGCGCCCCCACGAGGGAGCAGGATTTTTTGCAGCAGCGCCCGGTGAGCGCCGCAGGACGTAATTTTTATCGCCAACCACGGCGGTCATAGACCGCCGCTACAATCACAGACTGCCGCGCAGCGTCCATACCGTTGCGTTCATCGAATATATGATCCCGCAATCCAATCTAAAAGTTGGCACAAAACTTGGTATCAAAAATTTTGTCCGGCGGCGTGTGTCGGCGGATGTCGTAACTGAACTAATAACGTAACCTGTAAGTTAGAAAGTTAAAACTATGGTCATCAAACCTTCCATCTCATTCCTCAACAGCGACAGCGATGCGCAGTTGATCACTGACACAGAAAACATCCTCACCGGCCTGACCGGCAACGCCAGCTATCCCACGCCGGCCCCCACGCTGGCGGTGATCACGACGGCAAAAAATGCTTTTGCCAACGCCGTGGCGGATGCCATGAACGGCGGTGTGGCCCTGACCACCATCAAGAATGAGAAGCGCGCCGCGCTGGTGGCGTTGCTCCGCCAGCTGGCCAGCTATGTGCAGGTGGCCTGCAATGGCAACCTGGCCGTGTTGCTGACGAGCGGATTTCCCCCGCAAAAACCCAATCGCACGCCCATCGGCGTTTTGCAGCCGCCGAGCAGTCTGACGGTCACGCTGGGCGACCGCAGCGGCGAACTTTATGCGATCGCCGCGCCGGTGAACGGCGCAGCCATCTATAACTGGCGCGTGACCGCCGCCGATGCGCCCAACACCGTGGTGCAGACGGACCAGACCACCGCCGCGCGCACGACGTTTGATAACCTTACCCCCGGCGTGTTGTATAACGTGGAGTGTAATGTGGTGGGTTCCGCCGGCCCCAGCGATTGGAGCGATCCGATCAGCCAGCGGGTCGTGTGAAGCATTGAGCCAGGCCCATCAAACCATCAACCGCCGGGGCAACGTCATGCGCCGGCGGTTTTTTTATTTGCTCGCACTGGCTGCGAGATCAGCCGCCGAACGCGGAATATTTTTTCACCCCGCGCGCCCACATGAACCGCGCCAGGCCATAAGCGGCAAATACCCACAGACCTTGGATCAGCAGCCCGCGCCAGAGTTCCGCCCCCGCCACCTTGCCCATGTAGATGCTGATGGGAAAATACATCTGATACGGAAACGGCGTGAGATAGATCAACTGCTTCACCACCGGCGGCAGCAGGTCGAGCGGAAATAGATGCCCGCTGGCGATGTATTCAAACGCGAACACGATGAAGATGAAGGTGGTGATCTCCAAAAACCAGAACGCCAGCATGGCCATGGCGTAGGAGATGAAAAATTGCAGCAGCGCCGTGAACACCAGTGAAACGGGAAATATAACTGCCGCCGTGCTATCCACCGGCCACAAGCAATAGCCGCGAAAACACAACAGGAAAATCCCGAGCGGGATGCAGGCGACGGCAACAAACGCCAGTCGCCCGGAAAAAAACAGGCAGAGCCGGTAGGTCAGGTAATCCACGGGCTTCAACAAAAACTGACTGATGTTACCTTCGCGGATGTCAGCGGCGATCTGCCAGTCGTCTTCGTTCACGGCGGTGAAGACGTCCACCACGGCGACCAGCAGGTAATAAAAAATGATCTGCGCCTCGGTGAAGCCGTTGTGCTCCCCTGCCCGGCTGTTGCTGTGATAGACGGTGCGCCAGAGCGAGACCATGGCGAACAGCGGAATAAAGCTGAACAGCGTGCGCGAAAGATAATTCACGCGGTATTGCAAATTACTTTGCAACCCAATGCCGATGACGTGGAGATATTTTTTCAACGCGCGGAAAATCTAACCGCGCCGGCGCGGATGGCGACTTAATTTTTCAATTCAAGGATGCGTGAGGCGGAAGAATTGGTTTCCCGTCGGCGCGGAAATCGTGACGCTGTTGGTGCCGTTCGCCAGACCGACGCCGCCGCTGGCCGACCAGCCGGCGGGTGCGGTGAGGCTGGCGTTTTGCTGGAGGCTCCAACCGGAAACATCCTGCCAAAAAACGGTGACGCTATTGCCGGTGTGGTTGATGAACAACGTCGGCGCGCCGGGCGTCTGCACCACGGAGATGAGACTCCAGAAGCCGCCGGTCACGGAAAAACTTCCGCCGCTCATCGCGCTGCCCGCGTCCGGCTGACCGATGGTGCCGCTGGCGCTGAACACGCCGCCGGTGCTAGCACCGCCACCGCCGGCGACTTTATACCAGTCAATCGAGTATTGATCCGCCTGAACCACCGCCGCGAGCAACAGCGCGAGGAAGAATAATTTTGTTTTCATTGGACGTTAATCAGGATGCCGTTGACGAAGTTAAGCGTGTTGGTTTTTCCGCCGGGCACAAGCACGGGCAGATTCGTCGTCAATCCGCCAGTGATGGCGCTGGCGGGAACATTGACCAGACCCGCACCGCTGCCACTGAATGACGTGGCGGTCACCGTGCCGCTCACATCGAGCGCAGTGGCGGGATTGCTTTTGCCGACACCGACGAAGCCATTCGGCGTGCCGGAGCCGGGGAGCAAAAGAATGTTGCCGCCGGTGTAGCTGCCCGTCGCGCTGCCACCGACAATCCGCACATTGCCGCCGGCGGAATACTGCGGCGGCGAACCGTATTGCGTGTTGTGCCCGCCCTCGACATCAATCACAGCGCCATCGTTGAGGTTGATGGTTCCGCCTTGCAGCGAGACTTTGGAAAAGCTGTTAGCCGCCTGTGTCCACGGTGAATTGCCACCGGACAACAGTGTGATGTTGCCGCCCACGCTATTGTAGCCACTGCCCGCCGTAATGTTCACCGCGCCCGCGGCGCCGAGGCCGCTGTAGCCGGAGCCGCCGGCGGCCATGGCATTGCCCGCCTGCAAATTCAGATTACCGCCGGAACCGCCGGTGGGAATGCCGGCATTGCCCGAGGCCACGGTCACGTTACCGCCCACGCTGCTACCGCTGCTACCAAGCAGGGAAATGTTTTGATTCGCCGTCGCGCTGACGTTGGTGGTCGTGATGATGCCGTTGAAGACGACGCCCGGCTGATTGTTCGTCACGACAGCGGCGGGCAATTGCGCGAGCGGAATTGTGCCACTGACTTGCGTGGCGGGAAGATTGCCGAGCAGATTGCTGGCGGTGTTGGCCATGATGGCATACGGCGTCGGCAAAATTTGCTGCCGCGGTGTCAGCGTGGTAAACGCGGCTCCGCCGTTCGTGCGGACATCGAGTTGCAGCCAGCGCGCGGGGCCGGTGAAAATGCCGATGCTGAAATCCAACGTGACGGTGAAGAGACCGTTCGTGATGCCGGTGGCGGTGTTCGTCAGCGGCCCGGCGATGAGCGTGCCGGGCAAGTTCGTGGAATCATAAACCCAGAAGCGCACATCGAAGAGGCCGTTGGCGGGCGCATTGCTGCTGTTTAATTTTCCATTGTAGCTGAACGCCGTGCCTTGCGCCGACGCGGAAACGGCGCTCGCGGCCAACACGAAGACAATCAGGAACGCGCAGATTTTTTGGGGAATGATTTTCATGGCTCGTTGTTTTCTGGATGATTCCACTTCACCCAAAAGATGGCTGGGTTTGAAGGCGGCAGGAATGGTTATTCGGACAACCGTTTATCGCACCGAACGCCATCCGGCTACAAGCACAAAAATGGAAAATCTTCCGCGCCACACGGCACGGAAGATTGGAAATCAAACGGAACGGCAATTCAATGGTTCGCCGCCGCAAGAAAACGTTCCGCGTCAATCGCCGCCGCGCAGCCCGCGCCCGCCGCCGTGATGGCCTGGCGATAGACATGATCCGCACAATCGCCGGCCACGAATACGCCGGGGATGTTGGTCATCGTGCCTTGCTGCGGGACGATGAAGCCGTTTTCATCCGTGGTGATCGCGCTTTTGAAAATATCCGTGTTCGGCACATGACCGATGGCGATGAAAACCCCCGCGCACGGCAATTCTGATTCCGCGCCAGTCTTGAGATTTTTCAATTTCACGCCGGTGACTTTGTCCTGCTTCACGTCGAGCACTTCAGTGACGGCGGAATCCCAGATCGGTTTAATTTTCGGATTGGCCAGTGTGCGCTCGGCCATGATTTTGGACGCGCGCAACGAATCGCGGCGATGCACGAGATAAACCACCGAGGCAAAACGCGTGAGATACGAGGCCTCTTCGCACGCAGAATCGCCGCCGCCGACAACCACGAGCGGTTGGTTGCGGAACATCGGCAGCGCGCCGTCGCAGGTGGCGCAGTAAGTCGTGCCTTTGTTTTCCAATTCGTGTTCGCCGGGCACGCCGAGGTGTTTGTGGCTCGCGCCGGTGGCGATGATGACCGTTTCCGCCAAAACTTTTTCGCCGTCTACGGTGAGCGCGAATGGGCGCTGGGAAAAATCCACCGACTCGACCACGACGCCGAAACTGGTTTTGGCGCCGAAACGTTCGGCCTGTTTTTGCATGCGCGTCATGAGTTCAAAGCCGTCCACGCCTTCGGGAAAGCCGGGGAAATTTTCCACGATGCTGGTGGTGGTGAGCAAGCCGCCGGGTTGTTTGCCCGTGAGCACCAGCGGCGCGAGCTGCGCGCGAGCGGTGTAAAGTGCGGACGTCCAACCCGCCGGGCCGGAGCCAATTATGACAACTTTTTCCATAGGTGCGAAAACTAGTGGCAAACGCGCAAAGTTTCAAGCCAGACAAATGTATGGTGGGTAAAAATCTTAATCAGCCTGTAATTCTTACCAGCGGGTGATCAGGATAAAGATTTCGATTGCGAATACGCCGCGCACCGGAGTCGGAGTTGGACACCATAGAAAAATTCCGGCAGCATCAGTCCGTTATTTTTATGCTCCCGGTGGAGGCAACGCGGGCAAAAGCTGGGAACAGTTATGAAACTTTTAGCAAAATTCAGTTTGATCTTCATTGTAGTGTTCGGCCTGGGGCTGACCGCCACGGGTTATCTTTCCTATTCCTTGATCCAAAAAAACGCGCTGGAACAGGTGAAGGATCGCGCCCAGATCATGATGGAAACAGCGTTGGCTATGCGCCGCTACACCATCGAGCAGGTCAAGCCGGCCATCGGAAAAACTTCGGTCAGCGAAGCGAATGCCATGCCGAACACCTTTCACCCGGAAACCGTGCCGGCCTACGCGGCGACGGAGGTGTTCAACTATCTGCACGAAAAATTTCCCGATTATTTTTACAAGGAAGCCGCACTCAATCCCACCAACCTGCGTGACCACGCCGTGGACTGGGAGGCAGATATCGTCAACCAATTCCGCACCCATCCGGCATTGGCGGTGTTCAGCGGCGAACGCATGACGCCGATGGGCCGTTCCATCTACCTAGCGCGTCCGCTGCGCGCGGCGGCTTCGTGTCTGGAATGTCATTCTACGCCGGCGGCTGCACCACTGGAAATGGTGGAACGTTACGGCTCGGCCAACGGTTTTGGCTGGAAGGAAAATGAAGTCATCGCGGCGCAAATCGTTTCCGTGCCGGCCTCGCTGCCCGTGGAAATGGCGAACCATGAGTTCCGGCAGTTGATGACCTTGCTGCTCGGCGTCGGCGTGGTGACGTTGCTAATCTTGAACCTGGTGCTGGTGGTGACCGTCACGCGGCCCGTGAGCCAGCTCGCCCAGCGCGCCGAGGAAATCAGTGAAGGCAAATTGGACGGCCCCGAACTGCCGTGCCGCGGCCGCTGCGAAATTTCGATGCTGGTCGCGTCGTTCAACCGGATGCACCGCAGCCTGCTGGCGGCGATGAAGATGCTGGACAAGGAATGAGCACCGGCCACACCGAAGAAACCTTCGACCTCGAACGCACCTGGCTCGTCAGCGTGCTCTTCGTGGACATGGTGAAATACAGCCAGCAGTCGCAAGAAGTCCAAGCGCAGTGGCGGGCGCGCTTCAAAGAATATCTCGGCGGCGGCTTGAAAAACACAACCGAACACGACCGCGTCATCCTCGACTGCGGCGACGGTGCGGCCATTGTTTTTCTGGGCGAACCGGAAGCGGCGATGCATTGCGCGCTGGAAGTCTTGGGCAAAATCATTTTGGAAAAAGGCCCCCTGCCCAAGCCGCTGCACGTCCGTATCGGCATCAACCTCGGCTCGGTGAGGCTCGTCCGCGATATCAACGGCAACCTCGCCGCCGCAGGCGACGGCATCAATGTCGGCCAGCGCGTGATGAGTTTTGCGGGCGACAATCAGATTCTTGTCTCGCGCTCGTTTTACGAAGTCGCCAGTCTGCTCACCGACGGCTGCGCGCAACTGTTCCGCTACGAAGGCGTGCGGAAAGACAAGCATCAGCGCGAACATACGCTCTACGAACTGCACCCGCCAAACGCCGCCGAGGCCGCACCGGTGACCAACACGATGATCATCCGGCGGATCGCACCGCAGTTCGCCGCCAACATCGCGGCGGTGGAAAAACATCTCGCGCTCCTTATCGGCCCCATCGCCAAACGGATCGTGCGCAGCGTGGGCCAACGCGTCAGCTCAGCAACGGAATTACGCGATCACCTGCTTGCATTTGTCCCGGCGAAGGCCGACCGGGAAAAATTTCTAACTGCCTACGGCGATATTTTTCCCGCCGCGCCACCGGAAGAATCCGCCGAACCAGCGCCGCCGGAACCGAAGTCGTTGCCAAAATTGGAAGCGACTGTTTTGGAGCACGCACGGAAAGAATTGGCGGTTTACGTCGGCCCGATGGCTAAACTGCTGGTGAATCGTGCGGCCGCAAAAGTGATGACGCCGGCAGAACTTTATCAAATGCTGGCCACGGAAATACCGTCACCGGAAGATCGCGAAAAATTTCTCAAGCAAGCACCTGCGGCCGCACCATGACCCGCGATTCAGCGACCGCGTTCGCGGGCGGCCAGCCATTGCCAGATTCCCGAAACGGAGAAAATCAATCCGCACCCCGCGCAGAACCAGATCAGAAACGGCGACGGCAGATAATAATTCGCGCAGAACGCGCCCGCGATGGAAAGCACGCCGCAGAGCAGATAAAAAAATGCGTTGATGCGCACGCTTTGAAGATGTTTTTGCAACAGCATCGACAGCGCCTTTTCATTTTGCGCGAGCGCCGTGGCGCAGTTTTCCGAGCAAGTTAGCCGCTGCGTTGCACCCGACGGCGAGCAGACGGCACACAGCGCGCGACCGCAATAGACGCAGACACCGACCGCTTCAGAATGGTGAACTGCGCACTTCATTGGCGAAAAGTGTCGCGCGATTTTTCATAAACGCAAACGCAAAGCGGCTTTCCGCGCAATCCACGTCAAGCATTTGCCAAACGGCGTCGAGCCAAAAAAACTTTACGGTGCGAAGGTGTCATCAACATTATGAAAAACATCGCATTCCTCGCAGTGTCGGCGGCGTTAGTGCTGGCCGCGACCCCGAACATCCTCGCCGCCGATGGCAAGGCTGTGTATGCGGACAATTGCACCAAATGCCACGGCGACGATGGCAAAGGGCAAACCAAGATGGGCCAGAAACTTGAAGCGCGCGATTATTCCGACGCCAAGGTGCAGGACTCGTTCACTGATGCCGAGGCGCTGAAGTCCATCAAGGACGGTATGAAAAAAGCTGACAAGACGTTGATGAAGCCATCCGAGCTGGCCGAGGATGACATCAAGGCGTCCATCGCGTTTCTGCGGACGCTGAAAAAATAATTTTTACCACGCAAACTTCGGCGTCCCGTCGCAAGGTTGGTTTGGTTTGGTTCAAGTTGGTTTGCGGCGGGACGCCACTTAAAAAACTTTTGCCGCGCGTGCAACTCCGGCAAGCTGGCTGCGTGACCATCGCCATCATCGGACTCGGCTACGTAGGCCTGCCCCTCGCGCTACAATTCGCGCGGAGCGGCGTGCGCGTCATCGGACTGGATGTGGATGCGAAAAAAGTTTCCACGCTCAACGCCGGCCGCAGCTACATCCGGCACATCCCAGCGGCGGAGATCAAGAAGCTCGTCCGCGCCAAAAAACTTTCTGCCACCACCAACTTCGCCGCAATCAAAAATGTCGCGGCGATTCTCATTTGCGTGCCCACGCCGCTGAAAAAAAATCGGGCACCGGACTTATCCTTTGTCCTCAACACTGGAAACAACATTGCACCGCACCTGCAACGCGGCCAGCTGGTCGTCCTCGAATCCACGACATATCCCGGCACGACGGAAAACGAACTGCGCGCAGTTTTGGAGCGCGGCTCCCGGCTCAAGGCCGGAAAAGATTTTCACCTCGCCTTCTCGCCGGAGCGCGAAGACCCGGCGAACCCGCAGAGCAAAGTGGCGGACATCCCCAAGGTCATCGGCGGCTTCACGCCCGCCTGCCTGGCGGCGGCGCAGAAAATTTATTCGCGCGCCGTTCGCACGCTGGTTCCCGTGGCGAACTGCCGCACGGCGGAGGCAGCGAAGCTGCTGGAAAATGTCTTTCGCGGCGTGAATATCGCGCTCGTCAACGAACTCAAGGTCGTTTACGCGGCGATGGACATTGACGTTTGGGAGGTAATCGCCGCCGCCAAAACCAAGCCGTTCGGATTCATGCCGTTTTATCCCGGCCCCGGTCTGGGCGGGCATTGCATCCCGATCGATCCGTTTTATCTCGCGTGGCGCGCGAAGCAGGTCGGGCAGGAAACGCGCTTCGTAGAGCTGGCCGGAGAAATCAACCGCGCGATGCCAAAAAAAATTGCCGGGCAAGTCGTCCGCGCACTCGCCGGGCAAAAGAAAAAAATTGCCGGCGCGCGTATTTTAATTCTCGGGCTGGCCTATAAGGCGAACGTGGACGACGACCGCGAATCGCCGAGCTACGCGCTGATGGATTTGTTGGCGGCACGCGGCGCGAACGTTTTTTACCACGACCCGCACGTTCCCGTCATCAAACCGACGCGCGAACATCCGCACTGGACGGGGACGAAATCGGTGAAGTGGAACCGGAAAATAATTTCCTCGTTTGACGCCGTGCTGATTTCCACGGCGCACGCGGCAGTGAATTACGAGCAGCTTGCGGAATGGTCGCCGCTCATCGTGGACACGCGCAATGTGATGGCGGCGGTGAAGTCTTCGCCGGAGAAAATCTGGAAGGCATGAGCCTCACTTCGCAGCGGTGTGCGTGATGGTGCGCTGCCAGATGCGCCAGCCGTAGCCGTCCATTTGGAAACGCGGCAGGTCTCCCGACACGGCGTCTGAGGCACCGCGAATATTGACGGGCTTAAACTCTGCCGCATTAAAATTTTTCAATTCACCGCTCACCGGCCGGCTGGTGAAGTTGATGAGGACGAGAAATTCTTGGTGCTCATCGCTGCGGGTGAAGCTCACCACTTTGGAATCTTCGGAATTTTCGAGCCAGTTCACAGCATCCGTGCGGAAGGCCGCGTAATCTTTGCGGAGTTGGATGAGTTGCTGGTAGATCTCGCGGAACGGCGGGCGTTCGCTAGCGTGCGGATGCCAGCAGATGTTCAGCTTGTCGAAGAGCGCGGGGTCAGCGGACTCGGTGGCGTCGCCCACTTCCATGCCGTTGTAAAGCAGCGGCACGCCGTCGAGCGTGAACATGAGCACAGAAGCGGCGAGCGCGCCATTCATGCCGTAACGGGCGATGGCGCGGGTCTCGTCGTGGTCGTCGGAGATGCGCAGGCGCAACGCATTCTTCGGCCACTGGGCACGGCTGGCGGCCCAGGAATTTTTTATTTTCGTGGCGGAAGCGTTGTGGGACAACACGTCATTCACGCTCCACATCAGCTTCCACGAATAATCGAAATCAAACGCCTTGGTTAAAAATTCCGCCTGCTCACCTTCCTCCAGCAGCACGATGCCGGGCTTGAAGGCTTCCAATTCGGTGCGCGCCTGCTCCCAAAAATCGAGCGGGATCATCGGCGCAGCGTCGCAACGGAATCCGTCCACGCCAGCTTCGCTGATCCAAAATTTCATCATCGCAATCATGTAGCGACGGAGTTCCGTGTTGGCGTAGTTGAGGCCGGCGACATCCGACCATTCCGGAACGGGCGAAATGACGTTGCCCTTGGCATCCTGCTTGTAGAAATTTTTATTCGTCATCATCACGCTGTCCCACGCGGTGTGGTTGGCGACGAGGTCCATGAAAACTTTCATCCCCCGCTGGTGTGCGCCGGCGACGAGTTTTTTGTAGTCATCGAGCGTGCCGTAGGCAGGGTCAATGGCGTAGTAGTCGCGGATGGAATACGGGCTGCCAAATTCGCCTTTGCGGAATTTTTCGCCGATGGGATGGATGGGCATCGTCCAGAGGACGGTCACGCCGAGATCGTGAAGTTCATCCAGCTTGGCGGTGATGCCCGCGAGATTTCCGGCGGGCGAAAACTGGCGCGGAAAAATTTCGTAAACCGTTGCCGAGCGCAGCCAGTCAGGAGAGGTGCGCGCGGCAATGTTTGATACGTTAGAATCTGCTCGCGTCACGAGCGAGCCGACCAGAACCGCCAAACTAAAGACAGTAATTTTTTTTGCGAGACGGTGAAAAGTCATATTCAATTTTCCCAATACACCCTAAAATCCAACCAGGTAAAGATGGGATGGCAATTAATTTTGCGGCGTGTGTTGCGCCCACCAAGTCAAATCTTTGACACTCGCAGCATCCGCGGCAATCGAAACACCTTGAACCCAGGCTTTATGAACGACTGGCGGTGTATCGAGCGTTCCACTCCATTTATGAACTTCAGAGTGGCCATCGCCAAAAACCATTCCAGCCGATTTGCCGTGCATGCTGCCGGGCATTTCAGGCATTGTAGTTCCTTTGCCGTCACTATCCTTTGGGTTGACGAATAGCGTTGCGTCATCGTTGCTATCCGGGTGCTCATCGGTCAATACCCAACAGTCGGTGGGAGCCGGTGTGTGCATGTCAGCCAGTTTTTTAGCATTATAAAAATTTGGCCACACGCCGGTGTAATACTTTGAGCCATCGCCCATCGCCCCATTCATGGCACAACTGCGGATACGGTTGTCATGTCCAGATTGATTGCTGCTTAAAAAACGATCGGCGGGGCAAACAAAAGTTTTGAGCGATTTTGCCACATAGCTGCTCATGAGCGCCGTTCCTAAAATGGGCTGATCCACCGTAAGGTATAATGTATCGAAGTTCTGGCCGCCGTTGCTCCAATCCATCGTAACGCCGCCGGGGCAAACCCAGTTCTTGGATTTATCTCCGCCGGGTTGACGATCTACATTGCTGACCAAACGGTCGGAATTGTCATTGGCATACATGAACCACGCCAGCCCAAGCTGCTTGTAATTGTTCATGCAGGAAATTGAAATCGCCCGCTCCTTGGCCTTGCTCAGCGCCGGCAGGAGCATCGCCGCGAGAATGGCGATGATGGCGATAACAACCAACAATTCGATGAGCGTGAAACCCGCTGGGCGAACGGGGCGGCTTGGAATGGGCGGATGAAATTTCATATTTTTAAATTTAGCCGGGCGGGCGGAATGCCCGCCCGGCAGAATGAACTGACTAATCAGGGTTTCTTGAGGCGGAAATACTTCGCACCACTGCCCGCGGACAAGCTCGCGCTGTTTTGGGTGTCAGTATTCGGCACATCCGTCCACGGCCCAGCCAGGCTGGTCGCGCTTTGGAGGCGGACGCTGGGATAACCTGACCAAGTTACCGGAATGTTTCCGCCGACCGGCTTGCCGATCGCGAGACCGCCGACTTTGGCTTCCACCACCATGCTGGCGAACACATCCAGCGGCAAGTTGTAAACGCCGTTGGTGCTGCGGATGTAACGGAAATGATTAATGTAGGCGCCCGCTTCATCATCCACGCCGTTGATAGCATATTTATATGTCACCGCGCGGGGCGAACCTTGGGTGAAGGTTTTGCTGTATGTGTAAATGCTGCTGCCCGGAGGAGTGTTTGCGCAAGTCAATCCAGCAGTCGTCAGGGCAATCGGCGTCCATGCTACCCAACCGCTGAAGTCGCCATTGATGAAAAGCAAGTCGTTTACCGGATCGAAAGTATGGGCGTCGTTGCCAACGGCGTTCGTCATGTCCACACTGAAATTAACGGTCGTATCCATGTTCAAAATGTCCAGCGGCAAGGCGTCATTGAAATAGACTGCAGGAAGATTAGTGCTCGCCACCGGCGGCACGCTGTAGTTCCGGTTCTGGCCGCCCACGCCATTCAAGGCGTCATAGACGGTGTTGCCGCCGCTGACATAGCGGAATTGGTATTGAATGCCCGTGCCGGCGAGGATATTGATCTTAGGGCTGGTATAGACGTTGGTGTTGGCAGCTGCGGGATTGTTTGTGCAAGCAGCACCGCCCCATCCGTTCATGCTGCCGTTGACCGTGACCGAAGTGGGATCAAAACCGGTGTCCGTAGCTTGCACCACGGTCATGTCCACCGAGAATTGCACATCGCAGAAAACCGGCGGGCCACCGGCCTGCCAGCGACCGTTCGGCAGGTCGAGTTGGAAAAGAATTGGCTGATTGGCGGTGGTGGTGACAAAGCCGGCATTACCGGCGCCGTCGCTAAAGTCCGCGCCACATTGAAAGTTATTCCACGTTCCCTGGGTGCGGAATTTGAAACTGTGTCCGCCAGCGGTTGGAATTATGTAAATATTCGTGTATAGACCAATGGAACCGGGTTTCAAACCCAGTTGGTTGCCGGCAGAACTGGCCCAGCCGTTGAAATCGCCCAAGATTTCAAATGCCATGTTGCCCGGGTCTTCGAAGCCTACGCGCTTGGAGCTCGGCAGCCAGCCGTCGCTGAAAGTATTGGTATAAAAATAAACGGTGTTGCTGCCGCCAGGACCGTAATTAATTTTGCAATCATTAGCTGGGAAGGTGGCACTCCAATTGCCCGAATCGCGAATAAATTTAAACGGGTTAAGATTGCCAGCCGTGCCGCCGGTCATGATGTTCGTGGTGATGGTGGGATTAGCCGGGTCGGTTCCGGGTGAAGGCACACCGGTGTTGTTCCAGCCATTGAAAGCACCGGCAATGGCCAGCTGCGCCTGCACGGATTGTGATGCCAAGAGGAGCATTGCCCCCAGACCGAGGGTGATGAGTTTTTTATTCATAGTTTTTTTGCGACTGAAACTGCCCACGGTTTTCGTCGTGATGGAATTACCACGCGGCAGTGTTCGGGTTCGTGAATCAGACTAACCCCGTTTTGGAAAACTTCTATCGCATCTTTGTGCTGTGATGCTTCTGAGGAGAAAAATGCCGACGCTGTTATTTTCTTATCCGCGATTTCAGCAACCTGATTTTGGCCAGATTGTCTTGGGCAATCTTGTAATCAGGCTCAAGGCGCAGCGTTTCCTCAAATTCATTTTGCGCCTCATCCAAGTGACCGAGTTTCGCCAGCAGCACACCGAAATTAGAATGCACGCGCGAATAATTCGGATTCAAATTCACCGCCGCGCCGAACTCCGTCAGCGCCGCATCCAACTGTCCAGCGGCATCCAACTCGCCGCCGAGCTCGTAGTGCGCCTCCCAATTTTCAGGATTTAATTTAATCGCGGTGCGATAATTTTCTACCGCCGCCGCGTGATTGTTTTGCAGCGCGTAAACCTTGCCGCTACGAAAAAAGATTTGTGCGTCGTTCGGTCGTTGCGTCCGCGCCAACGCATAGCTAGCCAGAGCGTCGATTAATTTATTTTGCGCCGCCAGCACGTTGCCCAATTCAATCCAAGCCTCCGTGAGACTGGGCCGCAATTTCACCGCCGTGCGCAGCGCCGCTTCGGCGTCTGGTCTATTTCCCAACTGGCTCAACAAACGACCCAACTGAAAAAACGGCAGGTAGTCATGCGGAATCAGTTCATGCACGCGCTGCCATTCGTCCGCAGCCGCCGCCAGATCGGCGGTGGACTGGAGAAATAGCGCAAAATTTTCACGCAAAAAATAATCGTCCGGCGTCCGCGCCAACTCCGCAAGAAAGCTACCCCTCGCCGCCGCAGCGGCTTCGGGATTAAATTTTTCGCGCAGGGCCTTCACTTCCGCCGCCAATTTTTCCAGCCGCTGCGGACTGTTTGTCTGGGTGCTAAACGGTGCCTGCCGCAGCCGACCCGCCATGTGTTCCCAAACCGCCACCCGGTTCCAGTCAGAGAGTCCCAGCCGCGTGCCACACTCCACCTCGGTGAGCCAGCCGGCGTTGCGTTTCAAATTGACGGAAATCATTTGCTCCAACTGCTGCGCCCACAGCAAGCCGAGCCGGTGCGCGCCTTCAAAATTAAAATGGACGTGCTCGTAAAATGTCTCGTCGCCGCAGACTTTTTCCAGATTGGCCGCGCCCAATTCCTCCGCCGCATCGAGCAAGATCACGCTGCCGTTGGAATTCTTTTTTGCCGCCGCGCGGATGGCGGAATTCTCCTCCGCGTCCGTGCGGAACGGCAGCGCGTCGTTGTCGCTCGCCCACTGCAACGGCGGGCGCGCCTCGTTAAATTTATTCTGTGCCAGCAAGTCCTGACCGGCGCGGAACCGTTGTGCCGCCGTGCTGCCATCTGGCGCGGGCAACGACGCGAACGGCGGGCAATCTTTCAAGTTTACCGCCACCGTGTTCAGCAAAATTTTCGCACCACCCCGCGTGCCTGCGCGCAGGATGTCATCGAGGTTCTTTTCAAAATTGCGATGGACGTTTTCCTTCAGCGGACTGTCCGGCGCAATCTGGTTGTTCATAAACATTTGCATCCCGCCCCACGAAGCCCCGGCAGGTTTTTGGCCACGAAGCTTGCCAGCCAGGGCGGAAAAAAGCTGGCCGAGGCGGGTGGATTCCACAGCCGTCACCAGCCGGACGTAAGGCAGCGGCGCCGAACGCCGGCCAAAAACCGTCGCCGCGCCGAACGGCCCGACCATCTCGTTGTTGCCCATATAGACAATCCAGAAATCGCCGTCGTGCCGCGCACATTCGCGGGCAATGGGCAGGATGACGTGCGAGTTGATGGCGGTGAACGCGACGTTGACGACTTCAAATTTTGTGCCGGGCAATTTATCCCGCAGCTGCATCTCCATGAAGCGTGCCGGGCCGTAGGCCGGTTCGGGATCGCCCATCGCGGCGGACTCGCCCAAAATAAAAATGCGGATCGTGCCCGGCGGTTTTTCGGCGCGCATCCGCAATACACCCGGACTGCGCGCCGTCTCGCGCGGGAAAAAACGGAAACTGAAGTCATCATTTTGAACCAAGAAATTCTCGCCACCAATTGTTTGCGGCTTGAAAAAATGCGGGTCAAAACCGTAACCCACCACGCGCAAACCAATTTCCAACGCCACCGCGAAGCCAACCGGCAGCAGCAGCGCGGCGATCCGAAACAGCCACAGCCGTCGCGGAGAAATGGGTGCCGGTGACGGCACCGCCGGTTTTGATTTCTTTTTTGCGCGCGGGTTCAAGGCGGGAAGTTAAGCGGTTTTGGAAAAACTTTGCAATCTTCACACGCCTCGCAACCACGCCAAAGCGCCCGCATCTTTGTGCGGGCGCAGCCGCGGCAAATAGCTGTATCATTGGATGTGCCTTTGAAAATATTTTCCACGCTGCTCTGGCTGCTGCTCGTTTGCGCCTCGGCGCAGGCGGCACCAAATACTTTTTGGCAGGCGCAAAGTATCTACCAGATTTTCACCGACCGCTTTTTTGACGGCGACGCCGCGAACAATAACGCTTCTGGTTCCTACAACGCCAGCAGCGGCACGGGCGTTCACGGCGGCGACTTTCGCGGCATCGAGCAAAAGCTGGATTACATCAAGGCGCTCGGCTGCACCGCGATTTGGATTTCGCCCATCGTCAAAAACGGCAACGGCGAATACCACGGCTACTCCGGCAGCGATTTTTATTCGGTGGATCCGCACTGGGGAACAATTTCAAATTTGCAGGTGATGATCAACGCCGCGCACGCGCGTGGCTTGCTCGTCATTCAAGACGTGGTGGTGAACCACGGCAGCACACTCAACAACATCAACGGCAACACCGCGTTCAATTATCCCGGCGGCTATAATTTGTCCTACGCCAACTCATCCAAAAAATACGCCGCGCCATTCAACACCAACTCGGTGAACCCCTCGCTCACAAATCTTTTTCATAACTACGGCGCGATCATGGATTTCAACAACACCCAGCAAGTTGAACTCGGCGAACTCTCCGGCCTCGATGATTTCCGCACCGAGACCGGCTACGTCCGCACGAACATGGCGGCGATTTACAACTATTGGATTACCAACGCCGGCTTCGACGGCTTCCGCGTGGATACAGTGAAGCACGCCGAAATGGGTTTCTGGCAGGACTGGTGTCCGCGCATCCACAACGCCGCCGCCGCTGTCGGCAAAACTAATTTTTTCATGTTCGGCGAAGTCTTCGACGGCACGGACGCGAAGGTCGGCAGCTATTCCGGCACGAACGGCGGCGGTGCGTTCAAGCTCGACTCGTTGCTCGACTACCCACTCTTCTTTGCCGCGCAAAATGTTTTTGAAAACGGCGGCAACACGAAGCAGCTCGAAGACCATTATAATAATCTCGCCGCGAACTACGACACCAACACCACCAGCCAGCTCGTGACCTTCCTCGACAACCACGACACCACGCGCTTCCTGAATTCCGCCAACGCCAACGGCGACACGAACAAGTTGGCCGTCGCGCTGGCATTTCTGCACACGGCACGCGGCATTCCATGCGTCTATCAAGGCACCGAGCAGGCCTTCAACGGCGGCGCGGATCCGAACAACCGCGAGGATATGTTCGCCGGCCAGTTCAAAGACGCCGGGCAGTCGGGCGTGGACAGTTTCAACCTGACGCACCCGCTCTTCCAGTTCATCGCCAAGCTGAATAATTTTCGCCGCCTCTACCCCGCGCTCGCGCTCGGCGCGCACGTCAACCAGTGGAATAATTCCACCGGCGCCGGATTATTCGCTTATTCGCGGCGGCTTGGCACGCAGGAAATTTTTGTCGTCTTCAACACCGCAGCGTCCACGCAAACGCTGCCCAACCGCAGCATTACTTACGCGCCTGCCACCGCGCTCGTGAACTTGCTCGACACCAACGAAGTCATTTCCGTTCTCGCCGGCTCACTGACGCCGACGATTTCCGTGCCGCCGACTACCGCGAAAATTTTCATCGCGCAATCGCAAACACTCCCGCTCGACCCCGTGGTGCAGACTAATTTTCCCGCGCACGCCGCCGCCAACGTCTCCGTGTTTGCGCCCATCGTGCTGCAATTCAGCAAGCCGATGAACACGAACAGCGTGCAAGCCGCCTTTGCCACCGCGCCCACGACGACGGGCAACTTCAGTTGGTCCGCCAATGCCACGACGCTCACCTTCACGCCCAGCGGCACAGGGTTTGCGCCGCTGACCAACATCACGGTGACGGTAAGCAACGGCGCCGTGGACGCCGGCTCCGGCAATGCCCTGACCGCGCCCTATCAGCTGCTGTTTCAAACCGCCGCCGCGCCACCGGTGATGTATTTCTCCAGCCCGGCGAGCGATGGACTAGTCATTTCGCTGGCCACCAACACCACCTACTTGTTTCAAGTTTGCTACACCCCCACCTTGAACACGAACACCGCAAGCCTGTTCAACCTGACCGTTAACGGCGTCGCGCAGCCGCCGGCGAATTTTATTTTCCGCCCCGTCGGCGCCGTGAGCGGCTGCCCCGGACTGCGTTCGCTGCTTTACAACTGGACCAGCACTTCCCCCGGCATGACGACCGGCTCGAACCTGCTGCAAATAATTTATTCCAACAACCTCACCGGCGTAGTGCTGGGCGACGCGCGAACGGTCATTGTGCCGCCGCCGCTGACCATCACCGGCCTGGTCAGCAACGCGCAACAAGTCGTATGGAGCAGCACGCCCGGAGTAAATTATCAGGTGCTGGCCACCACCAACCTCACCCAGCCCTTCGCACCCGTGAGCGGAACCATTTCGGCCAACAGCCTGACAACTTCCTACGCGGATATGTCAAACACCCCGCCCGCCACGCAAAAATTTTACGAAATCAAAGTCGTGCCGTGAGCAGTGAGAGGTTGTCTAAAAAAAACGCAGCCAACGATTCATCCTCGGCCTTGTCCACCGCGGAAGCGCCGATTCAACTTTCCACCGCCAAATTTTTCCCGCTACACTTCCCGCAATGCATTGGCTTCTGTCCATTGACCACGCGCTGTTTCATTTCGGCAACCGCACGTTGTCCAATCCGTTCTTCGACTGGCTCATGCCCATCTTGAGCGGCGAAGGCGTGCCATGGCTGCCTGCGGCCGTCATTGGGTTGATCGCCGCTGTCGTCTTCGGCTCCCCGCGCCTGAAAATTTGCGGCCTCTTCATGCTGCTCGTCGTCGCCATCGGCGACCCGTTTATCATCGGCACTCTCAAAGCTGCCGTCGGTCGCGCGCGGCCGTGCATTGCACTCGCCGACGACATCGCCCGCCTGCCCTGCGGCGGCTACCACAGTTTTCCGTCCGCACACGCCGCCAACTGGTTCGCCATCGCGACCGTCGCGTTTTTTTTCTACCGGCGCAGCGCGTGGTTCCTGTTTCCGCTCGCGGCGGGCGTGTCGTTTTCCCGCGTCTATTGCGGCGTGCATTTTCCGATTGATATCACCGCCGGCGCGATTCTCGGCACCGGCTACGCCATCGCAATTCTGCTTGGCACACAAATGCTCTGGAGTTCCCTCGGTAAAAAGTTTTTCCCCGCGTGGCACGAAAAAGTTCCGTCGCTGCTGAATCCGCAACCCGCAACCCGCAACCCGCAACCAGCAGCTCCCGGAGCCGAATGGCTGCACCTCGGCTACGTCGTAATTCTTTTGGCGCTGCTTGCGCGCTGGCTTTATCTGCGCAGCGGCATCCTCGATTTGAGCGGCGACGAAGCGTATCAATGGACATGGTCCAAACACCTCGCGCTGTCGTATTACAGCAAACCGCTCGGCATCGCGCTGCTGCAAAAATTTGGCACGTTCATCGGCGGCGACACTGCGTTCGGCGTGCGTTTCTGCTCGCCGCTACTCGCGGCAATTTTGAGCTTCATCGTGCTGCGCTTTCTCGCGCGCGAAACCAACCCGCGCACCGCGTTCTGGGCGCTCATCGCCACGCTCACCGTTCCCCTGCTCTGCGTCGGCTCGGTGCTAATGACCATTGACCCGCCGCTCGTGCTCTGCTGGATGTGGGCGACCATCGCCGGCTGGCGCGCGGTGCAACCCGATTCCAAAACGCGCGACTGGCTCTTCGTCGGCCTCGCCATCGGTTTGGGTTTTTTATTTAAATACACCGCCGCGTTGCAACTCGTCTGCTGGATTATTTTCTTCGCACTTTTGCCATCGGCACGAACGCACTTGAAAAAATCCGGCCCTTGGCTCGCGCTGGTCGTATTCGCGATTTGCACGCTGCCGGTCGTCATCTGGAATTCGCAGCACGGGTGGATTACCCTCACCCACGTCGCCGGCAACGCGCAGCTCGACCAAAAATGGCAGCCGACACTAAAATTTTTCTTCGAGTTTTTTGGCGCGCAAGTCGGCCTGCTTAATCCCGTTTTCATTTTCGCCGCGCTTTGGGCGAGCGTCGCGTTTTGGAAACGACGCAAGGAAAAACCGCTCTGGCTTTTTTTCGCCTGCATGGGTCTGCCGCTGTTTTACGGCTACTGGCTTTACAGTTTCCACTCGCGCGTGCAACCAAATTGGCCAGTCGCCGCCGTGCCACCGCTATTCTGCCTCGGCGCGCTTTACTGGCACGAACGCGGCCGCGCGGCCAAAAAAATTCTCATCGCCGGCATTCTCGTTGGCATTCCCATAGTTGCGCTGCTGCATAGCACGAGCCTGACGAAAATTTTCTTCGGCGCAAAACTTCCCGGCGATGTGGACATCGCGCATCGTTCGCGAGGCTGGCGCGAAACTGCGCTCGCCGTCGAGCAAGCGCGCCGCGAATTTGATACGAACAGTTTCATCATCGCCGACGGCTACGGCACGACCGGGCTGTATTCATTTTATTCGCCGCCCGCCCGCGACGCCGTCGGCTCGCCGCAGCCGCTCGTCTATTGCCTGCGCAGCGGCAAGCCCGGCAACCAGTTTTATTTTTGGGACGAATACGATTACCGCGCGCATCGCCACGGCGAAAATGCGATCTACGTTGACCATCTCGAATACTACAAGCTGGAACACGGCTGGATTTGGAAATGGCTGCATCACGAGCCGCTGAATTACCGCGACGTGCCGCTACCGGAGGCGACGCCAAAAGTTTTGACCGAGCAATTTGAGTCCGTGACCAACCTCGGCATCCGCGAAATCAAAATTGACGACGGCCGGATTTTTCATCGCGTCCAAATCTTCGGCTGCTACAGACTGAAATGAGTTTATTTTTAGAAAAAATTGTAGTGGACGTGTTTTGTGGAGGCCGCGTTTCCCCCTCATCCGGCCTTCGGCCACCTTCTCCCCCACTGGGTGAGAAGGCCGGGATGAGGGGGCTGCTTCAACTTTTTCAGTCCGCGTAGCTCGCATATTTCGTGGTTAAAAAATGTCTTCTCCCCAAGAAATTCTGTTGCCCGTGCGCGACTACGACCTCGCGGCCACGCTGGACTCCGGCCAGGTTTTTCGCTGGCAGCGTGTGGAAAATTTATGGCACGGCGTCATCAGAAAACATTTTGTCCAACTCACGCAAACGGCGGACGGCATTCACGCGCACGCCGCCGCGCCGGTAACCGACTGGAATTTTCTCCGCGAATTTTTGCAGAGCGAAGTAAATCTCGCCGCCATTCTGAATACTTTTCCAGACGACGAACCGATGCGCGCCGCCGTCGCCGCGTGTCGCGGATTGCGGCTTTTGCGGCAGGAGCCGTGGGAATGTCTCGCGTCGTTCATCCTGTCCTCGACGAAACAGATTGTGCAAATCCGGCAGATCGTCGCGCTGCTGTGCGAATGGTTTGGCGAACCAACCACGGTGGGGCGAGCGTCCCCGCGAGCAGCGAACAATTTGAGGCATGACAAGGACGGCTCGCGGGGACGCTCGCCCCACCAATTTCCCACTGCAGAAAAAATCGCCAGCCTGACCGAAGCCAACCTCCGCGATTGCAAAATGGGTTTTCGCGCGCCCAGCCTGCTCGCCGCCGCGCGGCGGATTGCCGATGGCAGCTTCGACCTGGAACGCATCCGGCAGATGAATTACGCCGAAGCGCGTCTGGAATTGATGAAGCTGCGCGGCGTCGGCGGAAAAATTGCGGACTGCGTTTTGCTATTTGGCTACGGCTTTGATGCCGCGTTTCCGGTGGATGTGTGGATCGAACGCGCGTTGCAGGAACTTTATTTTCCGCGCCGCCGTGCGAGTGAAAAGCGGCTGCGAAAATTTGCCGCCACACATTTCGGCCCGCATGCCGGTTACGCGCAGCAGTATCTTTTTCACTACATGCGGACGAAGAAAAACTGACGCGGAAACATTTCAGCCGCGCAGGTATTTCACCACGGCTTCAGTGCGCGAATGGACGTGCAATTTTTCATAGACCGTCCGCACATAGCTGCGCACGGTGTCAATGCTGATGTCCATGCGGTCGGCAATTTCCTTGTATGCGTAACCCTTGGAAAGTTGATCCAAAAATTCGCGCTCCGCTGGCGTGAGCTTGGCGATTGAGGTGTTGTCCGTCGCGGGCTGCGAGAAAAATTGCACAACACGCCGCGCGAGCTGTGGCGACATCGGCGCACCACCTTCAAAAACATCCTTGATGGCTTCCAGCAACCGTGCGCTGGCCGTGCGCTTCAGCAGATAACCGCTCGCGCCCGCGCGCAGGGAATTGAAAAGCGAATCGCTATCCTCGTAAACCGTAAGCATCAAAAATTGCACCGCCGGATGTGCAGTCTTGAGCTGGCGCACGCAGTCGTAGCCTTTCATGCCGGGCAAGTTGATGTCCATGAGCACGACGTCGGGAAGATTTTTGGGAATCTCGGCTAGCGCGCGCTCGCCGTTGGCGTATTCACCGGTGAGCTTGAGATCTTTGGCACGCTTGATGAGCGCGGACAGGCTACTGCGGATGCCTTCATCATCATCCACGATGGCGACTTTGATTTGCATAATTTTTCAACGGTGGTTCAACTGGAAAATTTCATCTCAAACTCGACGCGCGCGCCCTTACCCGGCTCGCTGGTCACGTTCAGGCTACCGCCCACGGCCTGGGCGCGACGACGCAAATTGCCCAAGCCGTTGTGTTGGCCGTTGTCGCCGGGATTCTTCACGTCGAAACCCCGGCCGTCATCCGCGATGACGAGTTTGAAATTTTTCTCCTCAACGCGCACTTGCACAAAAACCGTTGCGCCGCCGGCGTGGCGGAGCGCGTTGGTGAGCGCCTCTTTCGCAATCAGAAAAATATTGTGACGCACATCCGGCGGCAACGGCAGCGCCGGCAGTTCCTGAGGCAAATCTAGCCGGCAACGCATCGGACTGCCGTCGAAAAGTTCATTCGCAAAATGCGCGAGATATTCCACAAGGCTTTGCAGGGTGTCGCTGCCGGGGCGCACGGCCCAGACGATTTCCTCCAGCGCGCGCACCGTCTGGTCGGCGGACTCGGTGATTTTTTTGGCGTGGCTTTCGATCTGCCGGGGATTTTCCTTGTCCGCGTCCAATAACCCGCCGAGCAGCGAAAGCCGCGTGAGCATTGAGCCAAGTTCATCATGCAAATCCTGCGCGATGCGGGCGCGCTCCTGTTCCAGCGCGCGTTCCTGCTCGGCGCGCTGGAGGCGGAGCTGGTATTTGCGTTTTTCCACCGCGCGCACCGTGCCGCCCACGCCGGCCAGCAGTAACGCCAACATGAGCGCGATAAACCACCACGTCTGCCAAAAACGGACGATGACAAAATCGTTGAAGGAAGTCGCCACCGCCATGTCGCTGAAAATCCAGCCGTTGCCGCCGCCGTCAAAACGCAGGCGGATTTCGTCGAAGCATGCATTGGCTTTGAACTTGGTCGTGAGTTTTTCCAACTGGCTTTCCGCCGTCGCCCCGTGGGAAAGATTCGGATCAAGCCAGACCGTCACCAGGTCGTCGCCGCCGGGGACGTATTGCACGCGGAAGACAATCGTCCTGTCGTGATTGTGGTTGGGCAGTTCGTAAGGCTGCTCCGCACCGAGCGGGCCGGCTTCGGGATGCGCGGACTTCAGATTGAATTCGCCGGGGATTTTGTTGAACGGCCCGGTCTCGGCGGCATTGGCGGCCGAGTAGCCCCAGGATTCCAGCGCATTGCCAATGCCGAGGCGCAGCGTGTTCGTCTCGACCAATTGAAACAGCGCGTAGTAAGGCTCATTGGCGGCATCAGACAGCGGGTCAATGTGGATTTTGAAATACAGCACATCGCTCGCCTTGTCGCCGCGCTTGACCTTGCCACCAAGAATGTCCGAACCGTCGGGCGTGGCGTGAATGACGCGCGAGGCCGGGTCGCTCCACAAAATCTCCGCCCGCGCCGACGAATAACCAAGCGCGGCTAAAAGCGCCAGCGCGAAAACTATGAACGGGCGGGACATGAAAAAATTATGCGCTGAAAAAATCGCGCGCACAAGTCAGGGCAGAAGTTTAATCCGGTAAAATCGCTGCGGGGTTCCGGCGGGCGGCGCATCGGTGAAGTTCAAAAGCGTTTGCGGCGGTGCGGCAAAATTCGTCGCCGGAAGATTGCTCCACGCTCCGCCAAGCTGCGTCGCGAACTGGACTTGATAATTTCTTCCGGGCATCGCGGAGAAGTTCAGCACGCGATTGGAATTCTGCATGGCGGCGGAATTTATTTTGAAACCGCGCGCGGAATCGCACAAATCGAGCGTGCCGTTGCCCCAGGAATCGCGCAAGGCGGCGAGCGGCAGGATGAGAAATTCATTGGTCTCAATGTTCACACCGGAGCCGGCGGGGCATTGCGCAATGAGCGACCCGCCGTTCGTCGTGATGTAGGCGGCGGCGCAAAGATAGAGATTCGTCGGCACGGAGCCGAACGCGGTGACAAGATCCAGCGTGCCTTCGAGTGCGCCGGAATTCGTCGTGGATTTTGCGCACGGCCAGTTGACGGCGGTGGCGTTGTTGAACCAACTGACGTAGGTGCCCTGGCTTTCGGCGGCGAGAAACGGCTTGCTTGCGCTGACGGCAACAGTCCCCGACTTCGCCCACGGCGCGGCGGCTCCGGCGGGGAGCAACTGGTCGGTGACAAAAATGAAATGATCGTTCAGCCCGCTGTTGCCGGGCGACCATGTTGCGACATAGAGCGTGGTGCCGCGCACCGCGCCGTAGAGCGTCATGCCGTTATTCGCGAGCAGGTAGCCGGCGGAATCATTTGTGCCGTTCATCACGAACGGCGGCAGGTTAGTAACAAGGACCACGGCGGGCGTGTTCGTGCAAACCGTCGCGCTCGCGGCAGACACGCCGACGTTGTTTGAGGCGGTGATGAAATAACAGTGCGACGAGCCAGCCGCGAGGCCGGTGTCAGAAAAACTCGGCGCGGCAGCGGACCCGATGGTTGCATTGTCACGGTTCACCAGATAGATATTCGCACCGGAAACCGCCGACCACGACAAATTAATTTGGTTGGTGGCTGCGGAGATTGCGGAAAGATTTTGCGGCGGCGCAGGCGAGACGAGATTGGTGCTGGCGCTCACGGCGAAATGCCAGTCGCTGCCGCTGTTGTTATCCCAAGTGCCGGAGCCGTTGTTAAACACACAATCAAGCTGCGTGGCGCTGGCGGGAATGTTCGCCGTAAACTGCCACAGGTTTGAAGCGTTCAAAACCATTGTCAAATCAGGAGAAATCACCGTAGCCCAATTGTTCCAGCCGAGATGAATGGCCACTGGGTTCGCGGCGGAGAGATTTCGCCCGGCGGGGTTGTAGGAAATGGTCACGAGATTTCCGGCGATCGGATTGGTGGGTGAGAGAATCACTGGCCCATTGCCGCCGGTGCCACCGCCGGAACTTGCGCCGCCGCCGGCGCCGACATAGACGTGTTGGATGGACGAGTTGAAAGTGTTCCCGCGTGCGTCGGTGGCGCTGACGTAGTAATCCACGAAGGCGTTCGAGATGCCGGTGACTTTCGAGTAGTAATAGTCCGCGAGGTATTGCGGCGTGTAACCGCTGGAGTGGCCAGTGATGCGCGGCGTCATGCTCGCGGGCTGCCACGCGCCGGCGAGCGGGCCGCCGACATAAGTTTTGAACTGGTCGCTCGTCGGCGGATTGGTTCCGTTCACACGGAGAAACAGGCTGACGTTCGTGATGCCAGAAACGTCGTAAGCATAAGTCCAAAGCCAGAAATCAGAATTCGCCGCGACGACGGTTTTGTAGCCGTATTGCACGCCGAAGTTCGTGCCTCCGGGATTCCACGGATGGCGCTGCGGAATGAAAACCGTCGGCGGCGTGGTATCGTTCGCGAGATTTGAGAGGAGAGAATTCACGTTTCGCACGGCGTTTGATTGCGCGACGATGGCGCGAAGACATTCATCAGCGGTGCAGCCGTAATAAACAAAGCCACTGTCGAGCGAGCCAAGATAATAATGCCAGCCAAGCTCGACGGCGTTCGGCGTGGCGGAAAAACTTCCGGGGTCGCGCACCTGATCCACTCGCGGAGTCGTCCCAGAAATTTGCTGCGCGGTCTTCACGCGATTTTCCGTGGCGATGATGACGCGCCAGTTGTCGGCCTTGTCGCTGACGCCGAGGCTGGGATCAACGACATTCGCGCCATTCGTTGAATAGCTCGGCGGCCAGTGCCAGTTGATGAACATGGGCGAACCAAAATCGCTGTCGGCAAAAACCCAGCCGCCGTCTTCGACGTGGACGACATCGTTCGTGTCCGGCGGAAAGTCGTTAATGAATTGTTCGATGGTCGTCGGTTCGTAGCCTTTCGCGGTAGCCTGTCCGGCCATGTTCGGAACCCATTCGTTGTAGTAGGAGCTGCCGCCGCTCCAGGCGTTGTCACCGTCGTGCGCGCAAAAAACGAGCGAAGGTTTGGAGGCATTATTTCGCGCGGCAATAAAATCAATGAGTCCCAAATCCCAGGTGCTGTAACTATCTTTCCAACCAAAAACCTGATCGCTCGGCGCGAGAATAATTTTACTTTCCGCGCCGGTGTTTGGATCCACATAGCGGGCGTAGTGCAGTTGAAAGCCAAAGGGCGCGACCTGAATCGGCGAACAGCCGCGGTCAATCGAGAGCCGGCGATAATTTCCCGTGCCCTGCGACGGATTCAACTGATCGGCGAGATTCGGCAAATCACATTGCTCGCCGCCGCTACCGGTGACGACGGGGAAATCTGCACAGGCACGCGCAAGATGCGTGTTGCCAATGACGCTCCAACTGATGCCAACCTTGTTCAAGATGGGAATCATGCGTTCGCTAAAACATGTCTCGGTTGGAAAATAACCGCGCGACGATGCCCCCCAGAACAGTTGCATCTGCCGCTGGTGGATGCGCAATTCCATTTCGAGCGTCTCGTCCGAAAGGAGCGGCGCGAGCGCGTGATGATAGGTAAAATTAACTAAGTCCATGCGCGGTTTTCCGCTGCTGGTCGTCCACGAATGCGCGGTCTGAAAATTATTGTTCCAGCCGTTGCCGTAGCCCAGCGTGCCAGCACTCGCGAGGCTCTGGACGTTTTCCATGAGCGCGCCGGAATAGTTCACCTGCACGCCGGCGTTGGCGTAGCCGAGCAGGTTGGCGAGGGAATTTTTCGGGCCGGCTTGATACGCCGCCACGCGGTCGGCCATGCCGAAAACGGTGTTCAAGGACGTGTCGCTCGGATGCACGTTGCCGAGTTGGATGGTGTCCCTGGCATTTTGATAATGATCGAACGCGTGATTGTTCGGCGCGTGATCGGGCCAGTAAATCGGCTGGTGCAGGTGCCAGAGCCACGTTGTGTGGACGGCAGTGTTTGCCGCCGACGCGGCGGGCGGAGTGAGTAGAGCAGACAAGGCAATGATAAGCGCAAGGCGATAGTGAAAAATCATTGAGGTCGGAATGGTTGAACCTTACGCCAATCGCGCAGATTTCCAATCGCATAAATATGCGAGCGGAATTTCCGGGCACAAAAAAACGACGGCATCTAAGAGATGCCGTCGTTTTCTAATCAAATAATTTTACGGATACACAAGCCGGTAAAAGACTGTGCCATTAACCGGATCAATTGTGGCGTTAAAGGTATTGCTCGCGTCCGTGCCGGGAATGTCCGTCCAGCTGGCGCCGAGTCCAGAGTTGAGGGAGTTGGTCTGCGACTGTAACCGCCAGCCTGTGTGGTCGGCTGGCCATGCGAGCGTGAGTGTGTTGCCGCTGACGCTGGTGGTTATGTTCGTCGGGTTAGGGTTCACGCTGACAACGTTAAGGACTTGGATCGAGCCATCCACCGCCGTGTTGTTTGTCCAGGTGTAAGTAACGCTGCCGAGATTTCCCGGCAGATTCACCGTCGAGAACGACCCGCTGACCGGCCCGCTGAACAAGACGAATCGGTCGCCCGCCACGAGGTTCGGGCCGAGGTTGGTCACCGTGAGCGTGCCGCCGAGGACGATGCTGCTGGCGGCCAGAATGTCGTTCGTCAGCACGGAGTTGGTGCGGTTCAATTCGATGGTCAAGTTGCCGCCCAGCGTGGCCGTGCCAGTCACGGTGAGTTTGCCGATGGCTGCACCAGGAGCAATGTTGCCGCCGCCCGTGGAGTCCACGTCGCCGGTGACCGTGCCGCTGCCCTTGAGCGTCTGGCTGCTACCGAGCGCGAGCGTTGCGGGGCTGATACCATTCAAATCCAGGAACGCGCCGGACTGGACATCAATCGTCGTAGAATTCGCCAGCGAGCCGCTGCCGCTCAAGGCGAGCGTGCCGCCGCTGACGGTGGTGGTGCCAGTGTGTGTGTTAGCGCTGGTGAGCGTAAATGTGCCGCTACCAACTTTGGTCAGTGAAACATCGGCGGCGAATGTGCCGGCGAAAGTTGAGGAAGTGTTTTTCCAACCGACGCGCCAAGTCGGGGCGGCGGCGGTAAGGTTGCCTTGGCCGATGACCGCGAGGCTGGTGCCGGAGAGTTCGCCAATGTCTATGGTGGCGTTCGCCGTGGAAACTCGATCCATAAGCACGTTGTCGTTCAAAACAATGGCGGCATTGGAATATCCAAAACTGTTGTTGATGCGGAACTCATCGCCAGTCGTATTTTTCGGCGTGACGTTGATGATGCCGGTGAAGGCCGACCAGTTGCCGTCAACGTTGTCGCGCACATAATTGATGACCAGATTGAGCGTGCCCGCGCCGGAAAGACTGGACTGGAGGCCGGAGCCGTTGCCGCTGTTGCCAGGGCCGCGCGACCACAGGCGGAGCGTGCCGGTCTGCCCAGCGGGAACCACGAGCGGATTGTAACAGGTGGAATAATTCGGCGTGGTCGAACCGGCGTAGCCGAACAACTGCAACGTGCCACCGGCAAAGGTGACGGCGTTGTTGGTGGCACCGAGCGCGCTGCCGGAACTACCATCGTAATTTGCGTTGTTCGCGCCGAGGGCCAGGACGCCATTGCTGATGACCGTGCCGCCGCCATAAGAATTCGGCACACTCAACGTCAAAGTTCCTGCGCCGGATTTTTTCAATGATCCTGCGCCAACAAGTTGGCTGCCGGAAAATGTGAGCGTGCCACTGGGAACTTCCACCGTGCCGCCGCTGCCGCTCAAGGTCGCCCCGCGATCTGTGCCGGCACTGGAGCCGGTGTAACGCAGCGTCGCGTCGTTCAGCACGAGGTTGGTCGGGTCGCTGCTGGATGCGCCGATGGCGCTGGGTGAATTCCCATTGGCAATGGAATTAATTTCCAGTGTGCCTTGGCCCACGACCGTCGGACCGGTGTAGGAGTTGGTGGTTTGCACCACGAGCGTGCCGGTGTTCGTTTTCGTCAGACCGGTGCTGCCGCTAATCAGGCCGTTACCCGTGAGGGTGTAAGTGTTCGCAGCATCCACGACCACGGCAGCGGGGAGTAACAGACTGGCCGCGCTCAGTGTCACAGTGTTGTTGGCCGCGCCGGTGTTATCAAAACGGACTTTGTCGCCGGCTTGGAAATTAAACAGGTTTGCGCCGTTCGCCCAATTCGTGGAGGTGGACACATCCCAGTTGTTGCCAACGCTGTCGCCAACCCAAGTGAGGTTGGTCGCAGTGCGCGTGGCCGGGCTGATGATGACGGCGATTTGATTAGCCGGATTCGTCAACGTTGCGCTGACGCCGCTCACGGACACGGAGAAATTCGTGAGGCCGCCGTTGAAATTTCCGGAGTAGTTAAAGAGCAGATAGACGCCGTTTGCCAGCGTGCCGCCACCAAGTTTAGTGAGAATAATGGGATTGGTGTTTGCCAGCGTGAGATCGCCCACGATGCTGACGAGGTCGTTCGGGTCGGCGGGCGCGGTGAGTTCAAACTGATGATTCACGTTGCCGGTTTCGGCGAGGCCGTTCGAGTAAGTGAGCGTGCCGGCGGCGCTGCTGCCGCCTGGGCTAATGGTTCCGCCGATATTAGTGGCGCCGCCGACAATCGCGCCGTTGCCGGAAACCGTTTGGTTGAAGGTGAAGGTGGGATTCGCGGTCACATCGAAAATCGCGTTCGTCGCGATGGAAATCGGGCCAGTGATGGAGCCGCTGGCCGCTACCGCCACCGTGCCGGTGCTCACGAGCAACGTGCCGGAGGAGGAGTTAGCACCGCTGAATGATAGTATGCCGCCGCCCTGTTGGATGGTTGTGCCGGAACCGCTGATGGCGTTGGCCACGGTGAAATTGCTCGTCCGGTTGTAGGTGAGCGTGGCGTTGTTGATGATCGCGCCCGTGCCGACTGAACCGGTGCCGCCGCCGTTGCCAATCTGGAGCGTGCCGCCGCTGACCGTCGTTGCGCCGAAGTATGTGTTGTTGGCCGTGAGCGTGAGCGTGCTCGTGCCGGTCTTAGTGATCGCCACACCAGCCGTCGCGCCACCGCCATCGGAAATCGTGCCGTCAAACTGGCAGGGCGTATTTTTGCCGCCGATGGTGAAGGTTGAGATACCGGAACTGCTGGAGCCTTGGGTGATTTTCGTGCCGCTGCCGCCGAAGAGCGCGCCCAAGTTGACCGCCGCGCCACGGTTGCGGGTGAAGAAATTTGCCGTGCTGGTTCCCAAGTCCAGAGTCATGGAGGAGCTGCCCGTGTTGCCGCTGCCGCCGCCGTCATTCAAACGGAAAAAGCCGTTGTTCGTGCCGATGCTAACCGTGCCGGAATAATTCGCCATAGAAGAACTGCTGCCGCCTAACGTGAACGTCCGCACCACCGCGACGTTTTGGTTGATGAAATTAATATTGCCCGAACCAGAAATCGCGCCGGGACTGCCGATGCCTTGGTTGTTTGCGAAATTATTTAAGTCCACCGTCACAGTGCCGTTGAAGTTGAAAGCATTCGCCAGTGTGGTGGCCGTGTTGATGCGAAACGTAGAGCCGTTGTTATTCGTGATGGCGCCCGTGCCCGATCCGGTGGCGGAAGTCATCTGCAACGTGCCGTTGTTGACGACGCCGCTCGCACCCGAACCCGCGCCGCTCAAGACCACCGTGCCACCGCCAGCAATCGTCAGGATGGATCCTGCAGTGTTCGTCACGCCGCCGCTCACGGTGAGCGTCAGGCCGTTGGTGACATTCCACGTTTGCGCCGCGTTGAGAATGTTGGAGTTCGCGAGCGTAAGGCCAAACGTGGCCAGGCTCGCGTCAATGCCCGCTGCGCCGAGCGTCAGCACATTGCCCGCGCTGACGGTCACGAGCCCGCCGGGGTTCAAGATTTTGATGCCAGACCAATTCGTATTTGCGCCGAGCAACACCGTGTTTGCCGCCGCCACTGTGCTGTCCCACACCGCCACATCCGCCGAGGTTGGGGTCGCGCCGCCGGTCCACGCCGCCGGGTCGTTAAGATTGTTCGCGTTATTCGCTTTGAAAACATTCGTAGCGAGCGCTGAATTCAAGCTGGCAACCAAGAGCGCCGCCGCGAGAAGCGCGTTTCGGCAAATGTTGAGGGATAACATAATTCGTGTGGGGTTGATTTGTGGTTAGCGATTGGGGTCGGGAGTATCGTTTCAAACTTCCCCGGCGTGGTGAATCGCAAATAGTGGTGACAACGCAGACTACGACGGAGGCTCGCCCGCGTCAAAAGCCGCAGCGCTTTGATTTGTGCATCTGCGTTTGAAATTAAGGAACGCCGCTGTCTGCGCGGTGCCGAAATCAGGTAGCGGTGCAGTTTGCAAGTTGCTTGAAGCGGGGAGTAATGCTCCGCACTCCAAACCATGCCACTACCCGAAATTGAAACTGCGCTACGAACGCTCCGTCCACCGCGCGAAGAGCCAGAGCAAATCGGAAAGCCGGTTCAGGAAAATTAATATCTCCGTGTTGAACAATTCACCCGCCGCCTGCAAGTCATAAACGCGCCGTTCCGCGCGGCGGCAGGTGGAACGCGCCACGTCGAGCGTCGCGGAACTTTTATTTTCTCCCGGCGTTGCCCAATGTTTGAAGCTCACGTTCTGGGCTTCGATTTCTTTCACGAGCGCGTCCAGCTTCGCGGTCAGTTCGGGCGTGACGAGCGTGAAGCCGCCTTTCACGTAGCGCGGCAAATCTTCCGTCAGCACACCGACTTCGCCCATGACATCCACGAGCGATTTCTGAATCCAAAATAAATTGTCGCTAACAAATGTTTCCGTGGCCGTCGCGCGGGCGAGGCCGAGGGCGGAATTTAATTCATCCAGCGTCCCGCACGCTTCGACGCGCGGATGGTTCTTTGGCACGCGGTGGCCATACATCAGCCCTGTGGTTCCGTGGTCGCCGGTCTTGGTTGCAATACTCATTTGAAATCGTCTCGCGCCAAGTTCGCAAAGGTCGCCAAGGTTAAAAAGTAAAAACGGACGGGAGAATTCTTTGCGTCCTTGGGGACTTGCGTATGAGGCAAGGGCTATTTTACTGATCTCACTTTTGAACTGGTAGTTTTCTTTGCGCTGGGCAGATTGCTTTTCGGCGGCGGCGCGGTCGGGTCGGTAAGTTTTTTATAGTTCACAATCGCCCTCACAATCGCCGCCGCCATCTGCTGCCGGTATTTCGCGTCGAAAATCTTTTTTCCCTCGACTGGGTTCGACATATAGCCGCCCTCGATGTAAGCGGTCGGCATTTCCGCCAGCCGCATGACTTCGTAACGCGCGCGGCGCACACTGCGGTCGGTCGCGCCGAGATTTTTCACCAGTGCGCGCTGCACCTGATATGCGAGCAACAAACTTTTTTCCTCCACGCGGTTCGCCGGATACGCGCGGCTACTCGCACCTGCACCGGCGGAATCGTTCGAGGACGCCGCGCCAACGGGCGTCATGCAATACGTCTCCGGCCCCAGCACGGCCGACGGGTCACCGGTGAAACAATTGAAGTGGAGCACCAAAAACAAGTCCGCGCCGCGCCGGTTAGCGATTTCCGCGCGTTCGGCCAATTGCGGATAACTGTCGTGATCGCGCGTCATCACGACGTTGAAACCCGCCGACTGCAATTGCCGGCGCAGTTCCAGCGCCAGAGCGAGCGTGTAAGTCTTTTCACTATGCGCGTTCCAGAAATGCCCGACGCGGTAGCCCGTGTCCTTCCCGCCGTGGCCGGGATCAAGGCAGATGGTCGTGATTTTTTTCGGCGAGGGATTCTGCGCGAAGACGAGCGGGCGGATGGCCTTGTCCGCATCGAGCTGGGAAATGTAACCACCCTTCGCCACAGGAAACGAGAGTCGCAGACCGATGCCATTCACCGTGCAGTCGGCGGAATCTTTTTGGAAAACGAGCCGTGCCGTTTTGTTCGTGAGGACGAATTCTGTGCCGCCGTTGCGCGACCAGCCGGTGAAACTATTCGCTCGCGCCCAGTTCACCAACGAAACGTAGTTGCGGCCATTGATGATTTCCGCCCGCGCCGCGCCGGCAAAAAATGCGAGACAAGCTAACAGCGCGGAAAAGAATTTCATTGTGCGCAAGTTGCCTGCGGCAGCGATTTCATTCAAGGCAAATGGCTGGGCGCGGTAAAAAGTTGTTTTCCAGCGCGCGATGGTTTTTAATGCGCGCCTGAATTTCGCATGAACATCCACGAATACCAAGCCAAGCAGTTGCTCGCCCAATACGGCGTCAACGTCCCGTTTGAAATCCCCGCTAAATCGCTCGCCGAAGTGCGCCCGGCGGCGGAAAAAATTGTCGCGGCGGGCAGCGCCAAAGTCGTTGTCAAATCCCAGATCCATGCCGGCGGACGCGGCAAAGGAACTTTTAAGAGCGGCTTCCAAGGCGGTGTGAAAGTCGCCGGCTCGGTGGACGAGGCCGTGGGCTTCGCCGAAAAAATGTTCAACCAAACTTTGGTCACGAAACAAACCGGCGCAGACGGTCGCCAAGTGCAGACGCTGTTGCTCGCCGCCGGTGCGAAAATCAAAAAGGAATTTTATCTCGCCGTGCTGCTTAACCGCGAAACCTCCCGCCCGCTCATCATGGCCAGCACCGAGGGCGGCATGGACATCGAGGAAGTCGCCGAGAAGCATCCCGAAAAGATTTGCAAGGAGACGATTGATCCCGCCGTTGGCATCATGCCGTATCAGGCGCGCAAGATTGCCGCCGCGCTCGGCCTCAAGGGCGATCTGTTCAACGCGGGTGTGAAACTCATCACCGGCGTCTATAACACTTGGTGGGAATGTGACGCGGCGATGGTGGAATTGAATCCGCTTGCTGTAGTCGAACTTGCCGACGGAAAAGAAACCGTCATGGCGCTCGACGCAAAAATTTCCTTGGACGACAACGCGCTGTATCGCCACAAGAATATTTTGGAGATGCGCGACTTGAATGAAGAAGCGCCGCTCGAAATCGAGGCCAGCAAGTTTGCGCTCAATTACATCAAGCTCGACGGCAGCATCGCCTGCCTTGTGAACGGCGCGGGCCTTGCGATGGCCACGATGGACATCGTCCAGCATTTCGGTGCCATGCCAGCGAACTTCCTGGATGTGGGCGGCGGTGCGAGCAAGGAGCAAGTCACGGCGGCGTTCAAAATCATTTTGAGCGACCCGAACGTGAAGGGCATCCTCGTGAACATTTTTGGCGGCATCATGGATTGCAACGTCATCGCCACCGGCATCGTTGCGGCAGTAAAGGAGACTGGTCTCAAACTCCCGCTCGTCGTTCGCCTCGAAGGCAACAACGTCGTCGCCGGCAAGAAAACGCTCGCCGAATCCGGCGTGGCCATCATCAACGGCGATTCCATGGCCGACGCGGCGCAGAAGATTGTGAAGGCCGTCGGTAAATAATTTCTGTCAATGCTCAAAGTCACCGAAATCGCGTTCAGTTGCTACGCCGTCACCGACATGGCGCGGGCGCGGAAATTTTATGAGGACGTGCTAGGCTTGAAACCCACCATGATCGTCGGCGAACTCGGTGGGATGCAGTGGACGGAATACGAATTCGGCCCGTATGCGTTGTCGCTCGGTTGCGCGCCGGGAATGTTCCAGCCGAGTCCCGACGGCTGTTCCGTGGCGCTGGAGGTCGAGGACTTTGACGCCGCCGTCGCGCACCTGCGCGCGCACAACGTGAAGTTCCGCATCGAGCCAATGCCCACGCCCGTCTGCCACATGGCGATGTTTTTTGACCCCGACGGCAACACAATTGGCATTCACAAACGTAAAACGAAGTAATTTAATTTTTCCATGTCTATTCTAGTAACACCCAACACCAAAGTTCTCGTCCAAGGCATCACCGGTAGCTTTGGCGCGAAGCACGCGCAACTCTCCATTGATTACGGCACGCACATCGTCGCCGGCGTCACGCCCGGCAAGGGCGGCCAATTCTTCGAGCACGGCGGCAAGAAAGTTCCAATCTTCGACACCGTCGCGGACGCCGTGAAACAATCCGGTGCGACCGCGAGCGCCGTATTCGTCCCGCCGCCGTTCGCGGCGGATGCGATTCTCGAAGGCGCGGATGCGGGGCTTGATTTGGTCGTCGCCATCACGGAAGGAATTCCCGTGCGCGACATGGTGCGTGTGAAACGCGCTCTCGAAGGCAATCTCAAGACGCGGCTCATCGGGCCGAATTGCCCCGGCATCGTCACGCCCGGCGAAGGGAAAGATTCTCACGGCGGCTGCCGCATCGGCATTGCGCCCGGTTACATTCACAAGAAGGGCAACATCGGCGTCGTCTCGCGCAGCGGCACTTTGACTTACGAAGCCGTCTGGCAACTCACGTCGCGCGGCGTCGGCCAGAGCACTTGCGTCGGCATCGGCGGCGATCCGGTGAACGGCACGTCGCACCTTGACGTGATCAAACTTTTCAACGCCGACCCCGAAACCACCGGTATCATCATGATCGGTGAAATCGGCGGCAGCGCAGAAGAAGAAGCCGCCGAGTGGATCAAGGCGCATTGCAAGAAGCCCGTCGCCGGATTCATCGCCGGTGCAACCGCGCCGCCCGGACGCCGCATGGGTCACGCCGGGGCAATCGTCAGCGGCGGCAAAGGAACTGCTGAGGCAAAGATCGCTGCGTTCAAGGCTGCGGGCATCGGCGTGGCCGTGACGCCGAGTGAAATGGCGGACACGCTGTTGAAGATGATGTGATTTCCTTTCGACTTACGAATTGCGAATTCTGAATGGTTCGTCATTCTGGATTCGCAATTTTAATTTGAATGAGTGTTGTTGATTTCATCCTGAACCTCGCGGGTTTGCTGCTGTGGCTGAACTGGCGTTCCATCCGGTTTGACCCGCTCACCCGGCGGATGCCGGCGACGCTAATGGGCACACTGCGACCAGCGACGCAGAAAAAAGTTCAGCGTTGGCATTTTCTCCTGTTCATCGGTGCACTGCTGTTTTTACGCGCGGTGATTTACTGGTGGGTCGGCTCGGCGGCGAACTGGACGGCCCGGCTGGATTTCGGGCCGGTGGTGCTGTCGTGCCGCAGCGACTGGTTTCTGCGCATCCTCGCGTTTTCGTTTTTCAGTTTCGGCCTGACGCTCGGAATTTTTTATGTGTGCCTGCTGCCGCTGTCGTTGCTGGCCGGGCCGGAACCGATTCACCGGCTGGTGAAAATCCCACTCGGCCGGGTGGATGATTGGCCGCGCTGGGCAAAAATCATTTTGCCGTTTTTCGCAACGGCGTTGTGTTGGTGGCTGGCAAGTTGGGTGTTCGGCTGGCTGCAAATCTCGCCCAAACCAGTTTCGCCCGCAGAACGGTTTGAGCAATCCATCATCATCGGGCTGGGCAGTTATCTGCTCTGGAAATTCCCGTTGGGCGCGCTGCTGCTGCTGCATCTGGTGAACAGCTACATTTATTTCGGCAAACATCCGTTCTGGAAATACACCAACGTCACGGCCCACAAAATGTTACTGCCGCTGGAAAAAATCCCGCTGCACATCGGCAAAGTGGACTTTGCGCCGGTCATCGGCGTGGCGGTAATTTTTCTGGTCGCGGAAGGCATCGACTACGAACTGTGCCGACTTTACGCTCGGCTCTGATCACTGCGCCACGGCGCGATAAAATTTCTGCGGCGCGAGGAGGTTGCTTTCACCGTAGCTAAACGGCGAGGCGTTGGTGAACACCGGAAGCCAATTCGCCGGATTCAAATTCGTTGAAGTTTGAATGACGTAGTTCGCAGTCACTGCGCCGGTGACGCCGAGTGAAAAAACCCCGTTGGTAAACGTCAGCGGCGTGAGCGTCGCAGCCGAGCCGGAGACGAACGAAGTGCCGGACACGGTGACCATGTCGTAACGCGTCGTGCCGCTAGGGGCATAGGAGGTTCCGGCGGCGACATAATTTGCGTTCGCCGAGCCGATGGCCGTGCTTTCAAATTCTGCAACGATACGGAAAACGAAGTTGGAGTTGTTGTTCACCCCCGGCGCCGATGCTAGGTTGTTGGTGAACGCGCTGAAGCTGACGCCCACGACCGCAGGGGTGGAATAATCAAAATAACTCGTGCCGCTGTTCGTCGAATATTCCAGCCGAAAATATTTTCCACCGGTGTTGCTGCTGCGCTGGCTCCATGAGACGGCGATGTTTTGTTTCCCCGCCGTGCTGACCGCAAATTGCACGCCGGCGGTTTTGTTGCCGGCTGATGAAGCCGGATAGGTGGTGGTAGTCCACGCGGTGTTATCATTCGTGCCGACCGGATCCATCACCGAATCGCCGCCCACGAACGATGCCACAACGCCTCCGATGGCTGATGCGGTGCCGTTGCCGATGGATGGCGTGGTCGCCCCAGTGCCGGTGTTAGTGTCATTGACGGCGCTGTTGAAATTCCACTGCGCGAAAACCGTCGGGTTCGTGAGCACAATCGCCAGCGACGCGGCGGCACTGGTCACGCTGCCGGAAAAATTCGTGACGGTGACGGAATAATTTCCAGCGTTCACCGTCTGCACGTTTGAAATTGAAAATGGATTAGTTGTCGCCCCCGAAATATTTGTGCCGTTGAAAAGCCATTGGTAATTCAGCGGCGGCGTGCCGGTGGCGGACACGCTGAACGTCGCGCCCTGCCCCGCGAGAACTGTCAGCCCCTGTGGCTGTGAGGTGATGCTTGGCGGTGCATTCGTGACGAGCAGTGCGGTGACGGAACTCGTGACGCTGCCGAAAAGATTGGTGACGACGACGGAATAATTTCCGTTGTTCGTGAGCTGTGCGTTGATCAGGACAAACGGATTGGTCGTCGCGCCAAAAATATTGCCGCCATTGAACAGCCATTGGTAATTTAGCGTGCCGCTGCCGGTCGCGGTCACGGCGAAGGTAAGGTTTACGCCGACGGCGTTGGTCTTGCCTTGCGGTTGCACGAGGATGACCGGCGGATTGGTGGCCGGGCCAGCGGTGAGAGAAAAATCTTTCATCACCGCCATGTGTTGCGCG
>CAIKKJ010000104.1 GCA_903827955.1 uncultured Verrucomicrobia subdivision 3 bacterium | reverse complement strand
GCCTAATATGAGGATAGGCTACACGCATTAGTTCTTCGCCCGCCGTTTCGTCCGCAAACTTTCTTTTCGCGCGCCCTGCCAGTCAGCACTTGCCGGTCAAGTTTGCGGTGTGTTACCTTGCCCGCATGAATGCGGCAGATTTGATCACGGTTGACCCGGACATTTTGGGCGGCACGCCTGTTTTCCGGGGCACGCGCGTGCCCGTCAAAACGCTCTTCGATTATCTGGAGGACAATTATTCCCTCGACGAATTCCTGGAATGTTTCCCGTCCGTGACGCGCGAAATGGCGTGCCAGATTTTGGAACGCTCGGAATCGGCGCTTTGCGCACACGTTTGACCCACATCAACTTCACGCCACACCGAATAATCTGTTCCGTCGCGTCCGTTTCTAATTTCGGAATTAAAATAAGGAAAGCAGGAAAACAGGAATTGTTTGGAATGCGACCTTGATTTCCTGCATTTGCTTTTTCTTGTTTTCCTGCTTTCCTCATTCGCCATGAATTCCGCCCCGCAACTCCGCACGCTGCTCGTCCTCGGGCGCGTGTCGAATTTGCCGACCGTCTGGTCGAACTGCCTCGCAGGTTGGTGGCTCGGCGGCGGCGGAAATTTTTGGAAGCTGCCGTTTCTCTTCCTCGGCATCAGCCTGCTCTATACCGGCGGTATGTTTTTGAATGACGCCTTTGACGAAGAGTTCGATCGCCAGCGCCGAACTGAACGGCCGATTCCATCGGGAAAAATTTCCGCGCAGCTCGTCTGGCGCATCGGCTTCGGCCAGCTTGCGGCGGGAATTTTACTGCTTCTTGTTTGCGGCAAAATTGCCGCCAGCGCGGCCGTGTTTTTGGCCGCGACCATTTTTATTTACGACTTGATGCATAAGTTTCTGACCGCGTCGCCCTGGTTGATGGGCGCGTGCCGCTTCTGGGTTTATGTGATCGCTGGCACAACGGGCGTGGACGGCGTGCACGGCTTTCCAATTTTCGGCGGCGCGGCGCTGGCATTATACGTCGTCGGCTTGAGTTACGTCGCGCGGCGTGAAAGCTTTCGCGGGCCGGTTCCGTTCTGGCCGTTGCTGCTGCTCGTTGCGCCCGTGGTCATGGCGATGGCCATGAACACCGGCGAGTTCCGGCGCGACGCTATTTTGATTTCCGTCGTGGTGTTGCTCTGGCTCGCACGCTGTGTGCGGACAGTTTTTCTTAGCGGCGAAATGAACGCCGGCTGGATCGTCACCAATCTTCTCGCCGGGATTTGTCTGGTGGACTGGCTGGCCGTCGCGCCGCAACTGCCGCACCTGACCAGCGCGGTGGTTTTCCTCACGCTGTTCGGCTTGACGAAGTGGTTTCAGAAATTTGTTCCGGCAACGTGAAACGGTAGCGCCCCGGCACCACCCTGCCCCAGCCAAAGCCGCGCTTGAACAGTCAGCCGCACCAAGCTAAGCTAGTCGTTCGCTATGAGCGCTGAAGCACCTGCAAAACTGACACACAACGAAGAAATCAAGGCCGCCATTCCCACACTGGCGGGCACGATTGCCGCGACATTTAACCAGCCGGCCAATGACCATTTCTCCGATGACGACAATCAGTTCCTGAAATTTCACGGCAGCTACCAGCAGGACGACCGCGATCTACGCAAGACGGGCAAGAAATACATCATGATGATTCGCGGGCGGATTCCCGGCGGCATCATGACGGCCAAGCAATATGGCGTGTTCGATTCGCTCGCAACGCAATACGGCAACAACACGCTCCGCATCACCACGCGCCAGAGCATCCAGTTCCACGGCGTCGTAATGGCCGGCCTGCAACCGCTCGTCAAAAAAATCAACGAGTGCCTGCTCTCCACGCTCGCGGCCTGCGGCGACGTGAACCGGAACGTCATGGCTCCGGTCACGCCGGCTTACACGAAGGCGCGCGAGCAGGTTTATGCCGATGCGCACAAGGTCGCCATGGCGCTGGCGCCGCAGACCAAGGCGTATCATTCCATCTGGATTGACGGGGTGCAGCTCGACAACGATGCGGCGGAAAATAAAAATTTTGTAGATCCGCTCTACGGCCAGACGTATCTGCCGCGCAAATTCAAAATCGCCTTCGCCATTCCGCCGGTGAATGACATGGATCTTTTCACGAATTGCCTCGGCTTCATCGCCGTCGTGGAAAATGACCAGCTCATCGGCTACAACCTGTGCGTCGGCGGCGGCATGGGTCGCAGCCATGGCAACAACGCTACGTATGCGCGCCTCGCGGATGTCATCGGGTTTTTTACGCCGGACAAAATTGTCGAGGTCGCAAAAGCCGTGCTGACGATTCATCGCGATTTCGGCGACCGCACCGACCGCAAGCACGCGCGCTTGAAATACGTCGTGGCCGAACGCGGCATTCCGTTCATTCAAGCGGAAGTCAATAAACGCGCCGGCCTCACGCTCGCGCCGAACGCGCCTTACACCTTCACCACCACGAGCGATTTACTCGGCTGGCGCAAGGCGGTTGACGGAAGCTGGTTTTGCGGGCTGTTTGTCAGCATGGGCCGCGTGAAAGATGCGGGCGGATACAAAATGAAAACTGGTTTGCGCCACGTCGCCGATGCGTTTCAAAAAGTGGAATTCCGCCTAACGGCAAACCAAAACATCATTCTTGCGAACGTCAGCGAGGAAGACAAACACCCCATTAACATGTTGCTCGCCGCCTACGGGGTGAAGACGGAAAACCAGACGACCGTTTTGCACGCGGCCTCGATGGCGTGTCCGTCGTTGCCAACGTGCGGCCTCGGCCTCGCGGAATCCGAACGCGCCCTGCCCGGCATGGTGGAGCGCCTTGCAAAAGTTCTGGCCGAAGTCGGTTTGCCGAACGAGGAAATTATCATCCGCTCGACCGGTTGTCCGAACGGCTGCGCGCGGCCTTACATGGCGGAGATTGCATTCGTTGGCAAAGCGCCCGGCCGCTACCAAGTCTGGCTCGGCGGCGATGTTTCTGGCACGCGCCTGAACAAAGTTTGGAAAGACGTCATCAAGGAACCGGAATTGGAAAACGAATTCCGCCCCGTGTTCACGCGCTTCGCAAAGGAACGCCACGCCGGCGAACGTTTCGGCGACTGGTGCCAGCGGGTGTTTTTGAAGGAGCAAACCGCAGCGACCAACTAAAATGACTTCCGATCAAATCGCCAAGGCCAACGCCGAGTTGCGCTCCAAGTCGCCGCTGGAAATTGTTCGCTGGGCCATCGCGCAAGCGAACGGTCGCGCCATTGTCTCGACGAATTACCGGCCCTACGAGGCGGTCATTCTGCATCTCGCCACGCAAGTGCAGCCGGACATTCCCGTTCTCTGGGTTGACCACGGTTACAATCGTCCCGCGACTTACAAGCACGCTGAGCAGGTGAAAAAATTACTCAAGCTAAATATCAAGGCTTACATTCCTAAATTAACCGCCGCGCATTACGACGCGGCGTTTGGCGGAATGCCCGAACCGACTCCGGAAAATGAGGAGCGCATCAAAGCTTTCAGCACCGCGATGAAACTGGAACCGTTCCAGCGCGGCATGAAGGAACTCGCGCCGACGGTCTGGCTCACCGCGCTCCGCAAAGTTCAGAATCCGAACCGTGCAGGTCTCGACATAGTGAGCGAGGACAAGAATTTTAATTCGCTGAAAGTCAGCCCCCTTTTCTATTGGAGCGATGCGGACATGGAAGCTTATCTCAAGCAGCACAACCTACCGAACGAGTGGGATTATTTTGATCCCGCGAAGGCAGATGAGAAACGCGAATGCGGCTTGCACGCTGCCTGGGGCGGAAAAGCCGTAGAAGGCGGCGCAGGAATTTGATTTCACATGAGCAGTTACCATTTAGACCATTTGCAGTATCTAGAAACGGAAGCGATTCACGTCATGCGTGAAGTCGCAGCCGAGTTTGAACGCCCCGCCCTACTCTTCTCCGGCGGCAAAGATTCTATCTGCCTACTCCGCCTCGCAGAAAAGGCATTTCGCCCGTCCGACATCCCGATGCCGTTTCTCAACGTCGAGACCGGCCATGAATTTCCCGAACTACTTGAATTCCGCGACCGCCGCGCAAAAGAACTGGGCGCAAAGCTCCTTGTCCGCACAGTGGATGAAGCCATCGCCAAAGGCCACGCGCATCCCGCGCCGGGCGAAATCAGCCGCAACAAATTGCAGATTCCTGTGCTGCTCGGCGCGATTGAGGAGTTTCAATTCGACTGCGCCATCGGCGGCGCGCGGCGCGACGAGGAAAAGGCGCGGGCGAAAGAAAGATTTTTCAGCTTTCGCGATTCGTTCGGCCAGTGGGATCCGAAAAATCAGCGGCCAGAAATCTGGAATCTTTACAATGCCCGCGTGAATCCCGGCGAAAACATGCGCGTGTTCCCGCTCTCCAACTGGACCGAGATGGACGTCTGGGAATACATCAAAAAGGAAAAGCTCGAAGTGCCGAATCTTTATTTCAGCCACGAGCGCGAATGTTTTTGGCGCGGCGGCCAATGGCTACCAGTGCCGCCTCTGCACACGGATGCGACCAAGCCCGATCCGTTTGCGGGCGCGCGTCCGAAGCCGAACGAGTCGATCAAGAAAATGATTGTCCGCGTCCGCACGATTGCCGACATGATCAGCACTGGCATGATTGAATCGAAGACCGACACGATTGACGACATCATCGCCGAAGTCGCCGCCGCGCGCGTGACCGAACGCGGCACCCGCGCCGACGACAAGGCCAGCGAAGCCGCGATGGAAGACCGTAAAAAAGCCGGATACTTTTGATTGATATGCCCCACTCGCATCCCATCGAACTTTTGCGCTTCAACACTTGCGGCAGTGTTGACGACGGCAAGTCCACGCTCATCGGCCGCTTGCTCTACGATTCCAAGTCGCTGATGGAAGACCAGATCGAAGCGATGGAAAAATCTGCCGCCATCACCGGCGGAGGCCAGATCAATCTAGCGAATCTCACCGACGGCCTCCGCGCCGAACGCGAGCAAGGCATCACGATTGACGTGGCGTATCGTTACTTCGCCACGCCAAAAAGAAAATTCATCGTCGCCGATACGCCGGGGCATGTGCAATACACGCGCAACATGGTCACGGGCGCAAGCACGGCGAACCTTTCCATCGTCCTCGTCGACGCACGACAAGGCGTCATCGAGCAGACGCGCAGACACACGTTGATCGCGTCGCTGCTCGGCATTCCACACTTGGTCATCGCGATCAATAAAATGGATTTGGTGGATTGGAAGGAAGAGCGATTTCAGGAAATCCGCGACGAGATCGAGGATTTTCTGCCGAAGCTGGGAAATTTCCGCGATGTGAAATTCATTCCGATGAGCGCGCTGAACGGTGACAACGTCGTGGATCGCTCGACCAGAACGCCGTGGTATGAAGGCCCGGCGCTGTTGCATCATCTGGAAACGGTCCACATCGCAAGCGACTGGAATTTCAGCACGTTCCGTTTTCCCGTGCAGTGGGTCAATCGTCCGAACAATCCGACCGACCACGCGCTGCACGATTTTCGCGGATTGAGCGGCCAGATCGCCAGCGGCGTGATTCGCAAAGGCCAGCAGGTCGTCGTGTTGCCCATCGGCATCAAGACCACGGTGAAAGACATCTGGAATTACGACCATTCAATGCCCGAAGCGTTTTGCCCGCAGTCCGTCACGCTCTGCCTCGAACACGACATTGACATCAGCCGCGGCGACATGATTGTCGGCCTCGAAAATCTGCCGGGACGTTGCGCGGATTTGACCGCGCGCATTTGCTGGATGCACCTGCGCCCGTTGCAAGCGGGGAAAAAGTATTTCCTCAAGCACGGCACGCAGACCGTGCAAGCCGTGGTGACGCAGATTGAAAACAAAATCAACTTCGACACGCTCGAACCCGAGGCCGCGCCGCCCACGCTGGCGATGAATGACATCGGCGGCATCCGCATCAAGACCGCTAAGCCGCTGGTGTTCGATGGCTACCAGACGAACCGTTTGACTGGCTCGTTCATCCTGATTGAGCAAGGCACGAATGCGACGGTAGCGGCGGGAATGTTGTCCGCGCCAACCGAGGCGGTGAGGCCCGAATACACGGACTTCGACATCTGAATCACTTTGCCGGAGAATTCGAGCCCGCCGCGACGGCGGGCATTTTCTTTACCGCCCTGATGCCCTGCTTGGAAAGGTAGTTGTTGATTTTGCCTTTGTAGCGTTGGAATACCGCTGTCTTTTCCTCGGAGCTGCCGCCGTCCATCGCCTCCTCGCGAGCTTCCTTGAGCAGCCGCAAAATCTCCGCCTGATGGTCCGCCGCCAGATTCGGATACGCCGTCATGTAACCGTTGAACGTGAACTGCACCTTGCCGTAAGTCAGCTTATCCTTCACCGCTTCGATTTGGTCCGGCGAAAGGTTTTCGGCGAGCGCACCGAGAAATTTTTCGTGCAGCGCCTTCAACGAAACCCGGATTTGCGCCGTGGCATTCGTGTCGGCTTTCACCGCCCTCAACTTCGCATCGTTCTTGTTGTGCCACGCATTCAGTGCCCGATACTGGGTGATGATGATGTCGTGAACCTTCGCGGACTTTGCCGAGTCGGTCAGCGCGAGGATTTTCAGGATGTCCGCCGTGCGGCCCTCAATCGCTGCGGTATATTTCGCCTCGGCCTGTTCCGGAGTGGAATTGGTTTCATCCGCAAAGACGGCGACAGAAAACAATGCGATGACGGCGATGATGGATATTTTTTTCATGGAATGATTTCAGGCACTGCGTTGGAACGATTCAACAAGCCATCAAGGATGGCGCGAGGAACTTTGATGGCCGTGCCGTGTTTATGATCAGCGGGAAAGGAAACTTCACTGGTGATATTTGTAAACGTCTTAAAATCACGCGTCCTGACCGCGCCGTAAATTTTCTCCTGATAGGCGTCAAAATAGACCAGCCAGTCGTCACCGATTTTCAGCGCACACGGGCCTTCGGTAAATTTTTGCGTGAACGGCGCGGAAATATCCGTCCACGGACCGAGCGGTAAATCGCCGAAGGCAACGCGAAGGTTGCGCTGCGGACGGGTATTATCTTTCAACAGCAGCACATAGCGCTTGCCGTCCTTGAGAATCTGGCAGTCAATCACGCTGAAGTCCGGGTCGAGAAAAAGTTTTGTCGGCGCAAAGGTTTTGAAATCACGCGTCGTGGTGAAATACATCCGGTGATTGTTGTCGTGCGGTTCTCGATGGTCGGGAAAGCGTCCCGGAATCGTCGAGGCCCAGGCGATGATGAATTTTTCCCCATCCGGGTCGTAAAATAATTCCGGCGCCCAGACGTTCACCGTCGTCGGCTCGTTGGTCATCACTGGCACAAAGCGTTGCTCTGACCAGTGGACTAAATCTTTCGACTCCGCATATCCAAAACCTTGATCGCCATGCCAGCCCGCTGTCCAGACGAGACGAAATATTCCATCCGGTCCGCGCGCGATACTGGGGTCGCGGAACTGTTTGCTCGTGCCAACGTTCGCTTCAAGAAAAGTTCCCGGCACATTTGTCCAGTGGTAGCCGTCGTAGCTGTAGAGGAAGCGCAGAAATTTCTGGTCGGCATCGCGGAAGGAGGTGAATAGATACGCTGAACCATAACGTCCCGGGCGCGCCGAAAATTTTGTCGCGCACGAATTGCTCAACAAAATCAGCGCGACGGCGCCCAGCATAAAGACAAATTTATGGAAGCGGGAACGCATTGAAATCATTGGACGGAAATCGCACGATAAAACCGTGACGCCGGACCGGAAATTCCCGTCGCAGCGAATATTTTCGCCGGGGCCGTGGCGATGGTGTTCGTCCATGTCGTCCAGTTTTGCAAATCGTCGGAGTATTGCAGCAGAAAATAAAATCCGGCTTCGCCCGTCAACGACAACTGCGGCACGCCATTGGTCAACGCAAATCCAAGTTGCGATTGTGGCAGTGCGCGGACATGGATGCCGACGGTGTTCGTCAACGAGAACAACGACGCATCGGTGACTTTGAACTGGAAGCTGCCGAGACCGTAAAAATTTGCCGCTGGCGTGAAGCGCGCGATTCTTCCGCCGGTCAACAAACTCACCGTGCCGTTCGTCGCGTTGGAGACGACGTAGGTTGGCGAAAAATTTGTGAAGCCACGCGTGTATTGCGTGAGGTCAATGTCCAAGTTTGTCCCGCGCATGCCGTCCAGATGGATCGCGGCGAGCGAGTTCAAATAATCTTCAAGATTCGAATAGCCGTCGCCGTCAGGATCACTGTTGCTGTCGGTAAAATCTCCGGCGGCAGAATTAGGATTCGTGCCTTTGATAAGTTCCCACCAATCAGGCATGCCGTCGTGGTCGGAATCCACCGGCACATTGTAAGTGGCGTAGGGTGCCCACGGAAAATTCGGCGAATAGTTCGTCGTCCCAATCAGCGGTGAATAATCGTGAACGTCCGTCTGCGAATCGATGAAACCAGGATTGTCCGGACCGGCGCTGGCCGGTTGATAGTAGCCATTGATGGTATAAGTCGGGCCGTTGGTGCCGATGTAATGGGTCGTGCCGTCGAGCACTTCGCCGATGACGCGGCGATCAATCAAGTCCGGCGCGGGCAGATTGCACCCGACATCCGACAACACCTGCTTATAGGCATTCGTCGCAGTTTGCGTGGTCACATAGCCGGGGAAGATTTCCGCATTTGTGATGGCCAGAGTAACTTGGGCGATGCTCGCATAATTATTCGAGCCATTGCCGGTGGGGACGGCGGTGCCGATCTGCCAGTTATTGGTCAGATAACTTTTTCCCTCCATCACATTTCCGGCCATGTAATAAAATGGTTTCGTCGCGTTGTTGGTGTTGATGGGATCGAGCCTCAATAAAAACGTCACCGGATTGTTCGCCATATAAGGTTTGTAATAGTTGCTCTCGTAGTTGCACCGCGCCACTCCGCCGTCCGTCGTCCGCGCCAGCCAGTTATAAACGACGTTATTCCGGATATCCAGCGAGCCGGCGTAATTCACACTATGATCATAGCCGCCGGCCAACGACCAGTTGCGGTCCGTCGAATGCGCGATCAGGTTGTGGTGGTAACTGCCGATTTCTCCACTGATGGAGGCCGCAAACGCGTGCGGCTGATAGACATTGTTGGAACCTTGTGCCCGCAGCATATCATTGTAATGGTAAGAATACCGCAGGGGTTCGGAGATGATATTTTTCTGGTAAGTCGTCATCGCGGACGCACTGCCAACACTCCCGGATTGCAAGGAATTGCACGCCACATCCAACGACCAGCTTGACGAGCAATGGTCAATAATCGTGTGCGTCGCCGAGCCGGGGCTCATTGCATCCATGGATTGCCGCGCGCCGTCGCCAGTGCGAAAACGCATGAATCGCATGATCACATCGTTTGGTCCGCTCATGCCCGCGCGCCAGTCGGCAATGCAGATGCCGTCGCCCGGTGCCGTCTGACCGGCAATGGTCACATAGCCGTTGCCGACGATGCATTGCGACTGCAAATGAATCAGACCGGAGACTCTGAATACAATTGTGCGCGGTCCACTTGCCTCGATTGCCGCGCGATAACTGCCTGGTCCGCTGTCGTTGAGATTGGTCACTTCGAGCACAACACCGCCACGACCACCGCGCGCGAACCGGCCATAACCTTCCGCGCCGGGAAACGCCAGATGCCGCGTGCGGAACATCCAGACATTTCCCTTGATGGCATTGCCGATCGCGTCAATTTCATCAACGCGCCAGTAGTAGGTCAGAAATCCACTCAGGTTGCTGAGCGAATAATTAGTCGCGGTTTGGTTTCCTTTGAATTCAGGCGAAGCACGCGTAGCATTTTTTACGGCGGCCTGATTGGTGCTAAAATAGACGTCATGCGAAACCGCGTTGCTGGCGAGCGCGGGACTCCACTGGAGAATCAAGCCGCCGGAATCGGCGTTCGCGTGTTCATCGAGATCCGCCGGCGACGGCGAGTTCGCGATGCGACTGGTGTTGGGCGTATCAATTTCAAACCCGTTCAGGACGACGTTTTTGGTGGCCGCAGATGAATTGGTGTCGGCAGCAAAAAGAATGGTCGTCACGTCATTGCTCGAAGCGGTGGTGAAGTTAAGGTAAACCGTCGGCGCGGACGCATCGTTCGTGCGGATCGAAGGCGTGACGCTCGTGACGTAAGAACCATTTAGATAAACATTGATCGGAGCCATCGAAATGAGCGTCAGCGGGGAATCACCCGCATTGTGAAAAGTCAGCAGCGAGTGATTGCCTGCCGCCAGACCGGTGATGGTCATTTGAATCTGCCCTCCAAGATTCGTCACCGCCGGATTCACCGTGACGCCGTCGCTCACTAGTTTCCATCCTTCCGTCGCCGCGACTGAGTAGTAGGTGTAAGTGATGCCGAGACCGCCGACAGCTTGCGCAGCCGCCGTCATGGCCAAAGAAATGGTGACGTTCTCACCCACGTTGGTGAGGGCAAAAGTTTGCGTGATCGGATTCGTGCCGACACTCGAACTGCCGCTGACATTGGTGAACCATTGGATGTAGCCGGTGGCCGTGGTGCCGTTGGCACCCGTGCTATTTTTGCTGTCACGATTGATGTCCACCTTGAGTTCGCCCGCACCGCTCGAACGGCAGACCAGGAGCAAGCATAGCAAAAAAATATTTCGGCCAAAAAACTTCATGGAATTGTCGGACAAGATACCACGCGCAATGTGAAAACCGGCTGCCAATTTCTGCGAAATGATTTGAGAATACTGCGCGGCGGGTTTTGCGTTCTCCGCGATCAATTTCGCGGCAACCACACGGACATTTCCGACGGCCCGCGATTCTGCCAGACGGAATAAGGAATAAACTTCACGCGGTTCGTCTGGAACGTTTCCGGCTGGTAATTGCGATACAACTTACCCGTCCAGCTTTCTTCCGTTCGCGTCAGGACGTTGCCTTCCAATACCACCACGCCATCGAGCAATCGCTGGTCGTAACGCGCCGTTAGCTTGACGGCGGCGGGCATCATCACGCCAGAAATTTTCACCCCGCTCGGCAGGTCTGGCGATTCGAGACAGTAAACCACCGGACCGCGCTGCACAGCGACTTGATTCAGCGTCTCCTCCACGAGCGGATTTGCCTCCATCAACCGCACCGGCATCGGCAAATCTAACTCTACAAAATCACCCGCCTGCCACGCGCGGCGAATTTCAAAATAACTTTCCGATATGGCCGACTCGGCCGGGCGATTGTTCACACGCACCGTTGCGCCGTTGGCCCAGCCGGGAATGCGCAGCTTGAGAGTGAATTCCGTTTTGCCGCATTCCAGAATTTTGATGCGAATTTTTCCGTTCCACGGATATTCCGTTTCCTGAACTAGTTTGATTTTCTCACCGCCAAGTTCCGCATCCAACGAACTGCCGCCGTAAAGATTCACCCAAATTGCATCGCTCGATTTTGCGTATGCATAGCCAGCCGATTCCGCAATCGTGCGCACCAGATTCGGTGGACAGCAAAACGAACTCACAAACGGCACGCGCGTGCGCGACCACCGCAACTCGGTTGGCAGCGGATCAGTGACGCGCAATGGATTCGTGTAAAAGAAATTTGTCCCGTCCAACGCCATGCCGGACAGCACTGCGTTATAAAATTCCAACTCCACCACGTCCATGAACTTCGCCGCGCCCGTCGCCAGAAACATCCGCCAATTCCACAGCGCGTTGCCGATGTTCGCACACGTCTCGTTGTGCGCGGTCGTGTTCGGCAGTTGAAAGTTCCGTCCATAAGCCTGATGGATCCGCGTGATGTTTTTCTGTTCCTTCGCGCCGTCCGGTGCTGCACCGTCATAAAGCGCGCCGCAGCCGCCGGTGAGATACATTTTTTCCGTGACCACGTTCGTCCAAATTTGTGCGAGCGGTTTCCACAAGCTCGGGTCGCCCGTTTCCAGAAACAAATCCGCCGCGCCCGCGTAAAGATAATTTGCCCGCACTGCGTGACCCTCCGCTTCATCCTGCTTCGTGAATGGAATCCGATCCTGATTGTCGCTGCCATCTTTGACCAGACCACGCATCGCCATAAACTTTTTCCCCAGCTCCAGATAGCGCGGCTCGCCCGTGACGCGATACAAATCCAAGATGCCCATGTAATGCGACGGACACATATCGTGCAGCGCCAGTTCCGGCGTGGGCTTTTCAAAAAAATTGTCGATATAATCCGCCGCCTTGCGCGCGATGTTCAGGAAATTTGTTTTGCCGGTGACCCGATAATGCACGCTCGCCGCCGTCAGCAGTTGCCCTATATTGTAAACCTCCCAATTGTTGCGGTCACTGAACGGCGCGACCTTCGAGTTTGTTTCCGCCTGATGCCATTGCACCCAGGTGTCGATGTAGCCATTCGTCCGCTGCGCCTGCGCGATCACGGCGATGATGTCATCCAAAGTTTTTTGCAACGCCAAGTCATTCGTCACCGCCAGTGTCGCGCTCGCGCCTTCGAGAAATTTGTAAAAATCCCCGTCGTTGAAACTCGCGCCGCGCACGCGACCATCCTTCTCGATGCCAGCAACGAGTTCAAAATTGCGGAGGAACTGCGTGTAATTCGTCCCCGTCATCAGCCGCATCATGCTCGGAACCATCTGCGTGCGACACAGGTCAAAGCGATTGTAGAAAAAACCGTCGGTCCAGCGCACTCCATCCAGCCCGACGGCGCAAACGCGTGCGAACGGACTTGCAGTCGGTTCGCACGCAAAAACCTGAACCCCCATCGCCATCAGAATCAAAAGTAAAAATCGTTTCATTGTGGCTCCGCGATTTCGGGATTGGCCTGATTGATGGCCGCCGGCTTTTTAGCCTCGGGCAAAACGGGCTTGCCCGCCGCCACGGCCGCGCGGAAATCATCCAGTTCTTTTTGATAGAGCGGTAGCACTTGCGACCACAGATAATTCGTCCCCACGCCTTTCACCGCCCCCACGAAAGGAATTTTCCGATGGCTGGTCTGCATGGAATTGGCGAATTGGTAGCTGTCTTGCGTGCGCTGAGCGAGCCGTTTGAAAATATCGAGGCTCATGCTCAATCTGTTTTCCGCGTCCGCCAAACCAGAAGTGTTCGTCGTGCCGTGCTGCAACAGAACCGCCTTCGCAGCCTGCACTTTTGCTGCGTAGAACACGGCCAGGTCGGCGAGGCACACCGAATCATTAAACCACCGGCCAAACTCCTCACGGTTGCGGGTGACTTTCGGCTGGGCATCTGCGAGGTCGCCTTGGGCCGCCGTCGCAAACGCGCATGCAGCCTGAATGACCGACTCAGGCGTCTCGCCAATGTGCGGCTCATGATTGCGTTCTTTGCGGACAAATTCATCCACCCGTTCGCCCGGCGGCGCTTGCGAAAGCCACAGGTCTTCAATCGCGCCATACTTGTTTGGATTTACCAATTGATCCAGCGTCATGCCGAGCGACAGCGTCTGCCGGTTTCCTTCCGTGATTCCAAAACGGCGAATGAGCATCGGCGCAACTTCACCGGCGGCGTTGTAGGCGTCGAGGATTTTTTCAGCGGCATTCGTATCGCAGCCGTAATAATTTCCAAGACGACCAACCCAGTAGGCACGATCTTCATTCGTATTAACATCTGGATTCCACGCATACCGCGCCCACGCCTCGAACCAGATCCAGTCGCGCTCCCATTGCAGCAACGGCGGATTCGCGATGTCCGGCGAGTAAGGCCAGTTCCAATACGACAACGGATACAAATGAATTCCGCTCGCACCCAAACGGTCGCGCGACGCCAACACCGATTTACGAATGAACTCCGTCGCGCCATAGCGGAATGGTTCGAGATTCGAGAGGATGTGGACGTTCACTAAGTGCGGCCCGAGCTTTGCCATGTTGCGATGCGTCTCCGCCGACTTGCCGCGCGGCTCGTAGGTCGTGAGCGATTCGCCGTTGTATTTTGTTTCCGTGAACAGATTGGAATAAACCTGAAAACACGCGGGCATGATGGCTTCTGGATTCATCGCGTGGGTGCGAATGACCACGGGCGGCTGCTCCTTCAAACCAGCGGCGCGCATCCCTTCGAGCACACCGGGCAATATCGCGTTCGTGGCCCACGCGATTTGATTTTCCGTTCCCTGCAATGCCTCGCCGAGACAAACCATGAGTCCAACATTGGGAAACTCCTTCACAAATTCCGCGATGGACTTGCGCGTGTAATCCGTGACCAACGGCGTCGGTGCGGAAAGCTGCGTGGAAATGCCGTTCGTCTCCGCGAACGGTTTGGAGACGAAAATATTGTAGAACATCTGCACGAGCCAGATACCGCGCTTGTCGCACTCGGTCGTGAGCCAGCGGAATTGTTCCTGATTTTTTTGGAAGATGTCCTCCGGCACTTCCACCGCATACGGATAATCTTTCAGCCGGACGAGCGACGCGAACGGATGTCCGCTCCACAGATACAGCGTGTTCATGCGGTTCGCGCAGAGAAAATCCAGATACTCCGTCCAGAGTTTTTTGTCGTAAAACCATGGGAACAATTCCGGCGTGTAAGGATATTCGTAAACTTTCCGCCCAGGCAAAATGAACGTTTTTTGCATCCCGACACAAGTGCCGCGCAAGGTCATGGCGGGTTGGTCGTGAAAAAACAAATCGTCCGGCAACTTACCATTCGCGCGAATCCGTTTCGCCAATTCCAAACAGCCATAGAGCACGCCCGAATCGTCATTCGCCATAACCTGCAAATTATTGCCGTCCATTCTTTGCGACAAAACGAAAGACTCCCGTTCCCACCCTGCCTGCAAACGCGAGACATAAATTTTTCTGCCGCCGGGTTCTTCTGGTGTTTGGGCAGACATCACAGCGGAAAGTTTTCGCGCATCGTAGCGCACAATCGTCGCCTCCATTTTTTTGGCCTTGATGGCTTCCGCAATTTTCCCCGCCCCAAACTCCACGCGCGGCGCGGCGTTGGAGGCGATGACGATAGAAACGGTTTCCGTCCGTCCGCTCCACGGACCGAGCAGTAGCGTAAGCACAACCCAACCGGTGCGTTGGAAAAATTGTTTCAATTGAGTGGCAGAATGATTCTGTAAATTCCTGCCGATGCAAATAGGAAAAACGCCAAAGGAAAACTACTTTCTGCCGCGCCCCAATTTCACTCACCGATGAAATGCAGCGCGATGCGCCGCGAGTGCGGGTGCGTGCGGTGTTCCCACAGATAAATCCCCTGCCACGTTCCCAGTGCGAGTTCGCCGCCGTGCAGCGGAATGGAAAGATTCACCGCCGTCAGCGCGGTGCGGATGTGCGCAGCCATGTCGTCGTCGCCCTCGGCGGTGTGAACGAAAATTGGATCACCGTCGTGCACGAGCCGCGCGAAGAATGTGTCGAGGTCGCGGCGCACATCGGGGTCGGCATTTTCCTGAATCAATAATGAAGCGGACGTGTGCTTCAGATGCAGGGTGAGCAGCCCGTCGCGAAATTTATTTTCGGCAATCCACTTTTCCACGGAACTTGTGAACTCAATCAAGCCGCGTCCACGCGTGGGAATGACAAGCTCGTGGAATGACTGGCGCATGAACAATCACTGCGCCGGGGCTTCCGCCACAACCGGTGCGCCTTTTTCCGCGAGCATTTTTTCCAGGTCCGGATTGCGGGGCTGGCCGGCGTCCAGCGCCTTTTGGTAATGCCAGCGGGCGAGCTGCGGCAACGGCGGCGTCTGGCTCAAATAAATCACGGCAATGTTGTTGTGCGCCGGCGCGTAATTGACGTCGAGCGATATCGCCTTGCGCAGCGCGGTTTCCGCCGGCACGCGCAGCCCTTTGTGACTCAAGGTCACGCCGAGATAATTTTGAATTTCCGGATTATTCGGATCAATTTTCGCCGCGCGGCTCAAGGCATCCAGCGCGTCGTCGTATTTTTCCTGGCGGAATTTCAGGAAGCCAAGCGTGGACAGATTGTAAGCATCATCCGGGCTTTGCGCGACGGCGGCCGTGATGTGTTTCTCCGCGTCGGCTAGCTTGCCTTCCTGCAATTCAATCGTCGCCAGATTGGCGAGCGCCAGTCCGTTGTTCTGGTCATGCTCGAGAATTTTCAGATAGTCGCCCTCAGCCTCGGTAAATTCGTGATTCGAAAAATGCTGTTGCGCGGAGGCGACCAACTGGGCCGTGCCGGCGGGCAATTCCTTGACAGAGCGCTTGATCGGCTCAATGCCCGGCGCGGGCTGTTTGAACAGCGCCAGCTCTTCCGTCGAATATGGAACGGGCTTCGATTCGTCCACGGCGATGCGGGCGCGGAGCGTCTCGACTTCTTTGTTCAACGCCGCCATCTGCGCGGAGGCATCCGCAGCTTTGGTTCGTGAGTTTTTTGCGTTCGCCAGGTCGAGCTTCTTCATCAAATCCGTGCGCTGCTCGGTGAGGTCGCTGATGCGCGCCTCGAAATTCGCCGCGCTCTCCGCAAGCTGCGAGGAAAGTTTGCGGACCTTGTTTTCCAGCGCGGCCTTTTCCAACGCAACCAGCGCGGCGGCGGATTGCAGGCTGGCAATCTGTGTGCGCGCCTCCTTTAATTTGGCCGCAAGTTCATCGGCAGCGGCAGCGTTGTCCGTGGCTTTTTGGAGGGCGGCGAGCTGGGTTTTCAGCCGGCCGTTTTCGCTTTGCAAAACGTCAAGCGTGGCGGAACCAGAACTGCTGCGCGAAAGATTTTTTTGCAGGGCGGTGTTTTCTTCAATCAGCAACTGCGCGTGCTTGTGTTCATCGTTCAATTTTTTGACGGACTCGGCGAGTTGCAGTTGCAGCTGGGAAATTTTATTTGTGTCCTCGACCACGACCTTTTCGATTTTAGTTTCCGTTCTGATTCCCTGCCCGGCCTTGAGCAGTTCGTTTTGCTTCATCAAGTCGCGGAGCTGTTGCTGGGCGGTAGCGAGTTCACCGGCATCCACGGCGGCGGGCTGGGTGGCGAGCGCCTCCTTGAGCTTGGCTTGGAGCGTTTTGTTTTCCAGTTGTGCGGTCTGCAACTGCACCTCGGTCTCGCTCAATTCCGATTGTAAGGTGGTGGAATTTCCATTGGTGGTGACCGTCGCCACCGCTTCAATCTTTTTGGGCGCCGTCGAGATTTTCAGAGCAGCAATCTTTTTTTCCAAATCGCCCAGCCGATAGGCGACGATGCCGGTGTCCCAGGCTGGGAAAATTTTTGAAAATTTCTCCAGTTTGGTCTGGGCTTCAGTGTAGGCGTTGAGGGCATCGCGCGCCTGACCGCCATCGGCCAGATTGTCCGCCTGCTGGATGATGTTGTAGATGGCGACGTAACGTGCATCGGCATCCTGCTGCGCAAAGGCGGGGTGGAGCAGGACGGACAGGATCACAATAATCCCCAAATACAGTTTCATGCGGACAGCATGCCAGAGGAATTATTTTTGGCAATGCGCCGTGCAGCCGCCACGAAATCGTCACGCAGCCGGCCATTGACCTGCGGGAAATGATTTGTTAGCGTCCGCGCGTTGCGTCATGAAATCCGCGCTTAACCAACATGTTTTGGTTTTGAACCGGCTCTGGCAGGCGGTCAACGTCTGCACCGCCCGTCGTGCGCTCACGCTTCTCTTTCAAGGCCACGCACAGGTGGTGACGGAAAACCCCGATGGCTCGTTTCGCACCTTCAACTTCGATGAATGGCGCGATGTTTCCGCCAGCACGCCGGCGGAAGATTCCATCAACGCCATTTCCTTCCGCATCCGGCTGCCGCGCATCATTTTGTTGTTCATGTATGACCGGATGCCAAAAAAGGAAGTGAAATTCACCCGGCACAACATTTTTGAGCGCGATAAAAACACCTGCCAGTATTGCGGCGAAGTTTTTGAACGGAAAGATTTGAACCTGGACCACGTCATTCCACGTGACCGCGGCGGACCGACGACTTGGGAAAACATCGTCTGCTCGTGCATCACCTGCAACACGCATAAATCCAACCGCACACCCTTCGAAGCCGGCATGAATCTGGTGCGCAAACCCAAGCGCCCGAAATGGCGGCCATTTGTGCAGATCAATTTCACACTACACCGGCACGATAGTTGGAAACATTTCATTGACCTCGCTTATTGGAACGTAGAACTCGGTGAAGACGTTACGCCGTAGGACGAACCTCATTCAAATTTGGAAGCAAGTTGAAGCTTACGACAAATAAGATAATTGCAGGATTTATTCTGCTGCCAGTTTTGGTGGCATCCCTTGTCTGGATGGCTTTTAAGTTTGGCATATTCCAGATTGCAAATGTTGTTTCGGGTGGAAATTAGGACAACACCCACCATAGCCGCGAATTGACTTCACGTTTCCCGCCGTTAAAATAAAAATCCTTGGCGCATTCGTCTATCGGCTAGGACATGGCCTTCTCAAGGCCAATAGAGGGGTTCGATTCCCCTATGCGCTACCAATTTTATTTTAGACCAATAGAATCAAGCATTCCGCGATTTTTTAGAGTTTCCCAAAAAGGGTAGTGCAAAAGCCTAGCGCTAAAATGGCTCGGCAATTCGGTTACGTTCTAGGGTGCTATTTATGCTCGGGAAAAACATTCTTCCGACGCCTACGGCGCGATTTTTCTTCCTTGGACATTTAATTTACAGCCTTGTATTTAAGATGGCTTTAACCAATAAAGCCCCTCCGCCTTTGACTGCGATAAGCGCGCTGCCATCTCGGCAAAATATTTACTGCGGCGGCGCGGGCTGGCTTTGTAATCGAATTTTTCATTGGCTCGCAAAGAGTCGGTTGCTCAGCTCCGCCGTGCTGCGCAAGCCAAAGCCATTCTTTCCGGTCGCTTGAATAAGTTGGCTTAAGTTCCGGCGTAGGGAGCAACATTTTCTCAGTTGGCGTCTTATCCAGACAGTCCCTCAGCTTCCCAACCTCTAAACTTAAGGCAACTTATTAGCCATCTCAAAAAACAGTCGGTTCGTCTAGGTCCCTGCTGCGCTGGCTTGGCCTTGAAATCGGCTCGAGCCGGCAGTGGTTAGATGCAAATCCATAATCAGGCGAAGGCGGGTAACTAAAAAATGCTAAATAGATCGCAAATTATGATTGGTTTTGCAGTGGCCAAGCAGATAAAAAGATTTTGCATCGGAGTAATTACGCCTGAAGCATGAGTGGCGTTCACGGAAGAGAATATCCGGCCCCGAGTGAGCCAACCGCTGTCGTTGATTTCTCTCAACTACAGAATGTCAGAAGACATCCATCCGTATGAAGAAGCCTTCAGAGAAGCGGGTAACGGGAGTGGTCGCCCGTTCATCCAAAGCTAAACTCCGGCCGGCCGCCCAAACCAGCGAGGCGCCGCCCGTCAAAAATTCTTCCCACTTCATCGTCGGCGTGGGGGCTTCGGCGGGCGGTTTGGAAGCGTTGGGGAAATTATTTTCCACGATGCCGGCGGATAGCGGGCTTTCCTTCGTGGTGGTGCAGCATCTTTCGCCGGATTACAAAAGCTTCATGGTGGAACTGCTTTCCAAACGCACGTCGGTTCCGGTGCTGCGGGCGGAGGATGGTTTGGAAGTCAAACCGAACCACATCTATCTCATCCCGCCGAAAAAGAATCTGAAAATTTTCCAAGGCCGTTTACTGTTGGTGGATCCGGATATGTCGCGCGGGTTTAATCTGCCGATTGATGTCTTTTTTCGTTCGCTGGCGGAAGAGAAGCATCATCAGGCTATCGGGATTGTGCTGAGCGGCACGGGCAGCGACGGCACGATGGGCATTCGCGCTATCAAAGATGCGGGCGGCATGGTGATGGTGCAGAGCGAGGCGACGGCGCAGTTCGACGGGATGCCGCGCAGCGCCATCGGCACGGGTTTGGCGGATTCAATTCTGCCGCCGGAAGACATGCCCAAGCAGTTGCTGACGTATTTGAAGCATCCGTTCGTGTCGAATCAGCAAACACTGATGCGCAGTCAGAGTTCGACGGATTCGTTGATGCACAAGATTTTCGCCTTGCTGCGCGACCAGTGCGGCGTGGATTTTTCATTTTACAAACCGTCCACCATTGACCGCCGGATTGAACGGCGCATCAGCATCAATCAACTGAACAGTCTGGAAGAATATTATCTCTACCTCCAAAGCTCGCCACGGGAAGCGACGTTGCTGTTCCACGAATTGTTGATTTGCGTCACCCGTTTTTTTCGTGACCGCGAAGCGTTTGAGTTTCTCGAAAAAACGGTAATTCCCGCCGTGTGTGCGCGGGCGCCGGAGAACGAACCCATCCGTGTCTGGGTAGCTAGTTGTGCTACGGGCGAAGAGGCGTATTCGATGGCGATGCTGTTCGCGGACGAAATGCGGCGGCAGGGAAAAGCGTGGCCGGTGAAGATCTTTGCCACGGACATTTCAAAACGTTCCATTGAAATTGCCAGTCAGGGAATCTATTCGGAAAGCGAAGTGGCCGAAGTGCCGCCGGATAAATTGAAACGCTTTTTTGCGCGCAGTCCGGCGGGTTGGCAGGTGAGTCCGGCGTTGCGGCAGATGGTGGTGTTTGCCAAACACGATCTGCTGAAAGATCCGCCGTTCACGAAATTAGATTTTGTGAGTTGCCGCAACGTGCTGATTTATTTTCAGGCGGCGCTGCAATCGCGAGTGATCAACGTGTTCCACTTTGCCCTGAAGCCGGAGGGAAATTTGTTCCTCGGCAGCAGCGAAACGGTGGGCGAACAGACCGATAAATTCCACACGATCAGCACGCGGCACAAGGTGTATCAGACCCGGCCAGGAGCGCATGCGCCAGTTGGCGAGCCATTGTCACCGGCAACCGAACGGGCGTGGCAGCCGGAGCCGATGCGGCTTTCGCGCCAGCAACCGACGGCGGATTTGCGGATGCTAGATGTGGTCTATCAAGAAATCATCGCGGACTACGGCCCGGCCTGCGTGGTGGTGGATGAGAACAATGATGTGACGCATCTCCTAGGCACGGCGGGCGATTATTTGCACGCGCCGACGGGGGCTTTTACCCGCAACGTGCTCAAGCTTACGAGTCATAATCTTTCGGTGACACTCGCCACGATGCTGCATCGGGTGAGTCGCGATGGCAAAGAACTGGCGTTTGATAACGTCAAATTCCGGCAAGGCCGCAAAGTGCAAGTTGTCAAACTGAGGGTGAAATTACTGCGCCCCAAAGACAAGCTGGTCCAAAATTACCGGCTGATTTTTATCGAGCCAAAAATTTCCGGCCCCATCACCAAAGCAGCCGTGAAGGAATTCAAGGCGGATCACACGGCCACCCAGCGGATCGCTGATTTGGAGCAGGAATTGGTTTACAGCAAAGAGACTTTGCAAGCGACGATTGAGGAATTGGAAACGTCGAACGAAGAATTGCAGGCGGCCAATGAAGAGTTGCTGGCGTCGAATGAAGAATTGCAAAGCACGAATGAGGAATTGCAGTCGGTGAACGAGGAGTTGCACACGGTCAACACGGAGAATCAGAACCGGATCGAGGAGTTGACGACCTTGAACAACGATATCAACAACCTGCTGGCCACGGCGCGGGTCTCCAGCGGTTATAGTTTGAATCTCGTCCAACCCGAAGGCGTAGCTGACCCCACCATCCGGTTTCTGCCCAAACCCTATCAACCCCTCAAGCTGGCTCAAATGTTGCGCGAGTGTCTGAAGGAAGTGAATTGAATTTTTC
>CAIKKJ010000103.1 GCA_903827955.1 uncultured Verrucomicrobia subdivision 3 bacterium | reverse complement strand
GCGGACAGCACATGCGAAGGCTCTTCCTTGCCCGTCGTGCAAGCCGAGCCGGTGCTGACCGCGAAGCCCGCTTTGTCGAGGCGGATGACCCATTGTGATTTGCGGTCGCCATCGGGCATGAGCGCGGAAACGGTGTTCCACAAACGCGGCTGGTTGTGGCCGAGAATCGTCGCGCCAGGCAGTGCACGGAGGAATTGCGCCTCAAAATTATCGCGCCAGACTTTGCGCAGGAGATGTTCGCTACGATGGATCTGTTTCTCGCGCACATCGAGCGCGGCCATCATCGCGGCGATGATCGCGGTGTTCTCCGTTCCCGCGCGCCGTCCGCCTTCCTGCTTGCCGCCGAGGAGCAGGGGAGTGATGGGTTTGTGGTGGGCAATCTTCAAAAAGCCCACACCACGCGGCCCGCCAAATTTATGCGCCGCACCGCTGACGTAATCGCAGTCGCCAAGTCCTTTCAACGGCATCTTGCCGATGAACTGCACGGCATCCGTGAAGAACGGCACTTCGTAGGCTTGGCACATCGCGAGAATTTCCTGCCACGGCTGGATGATGCCGGTCTCGTTGTTCGCGGCCATCACGGCGACAAGGCCGGGCTGTTCCTCGGCGAGTTCCTGCGTGAGCCAGTCCATGTCAATCACGCCGTCGCGCGTGACGGGAATGCTCTTCACGCGCTTGCCGAAATAATGTTTCGAGGAATCATCCACGCACGGGTGTTCGATGGCGGAGACGAAAATCTTTTCCGTTGGCGCAAGCTTCTTGGCGAAATGGTGCATGACCATGTTGTTCGCCTCGGTCGCGCCGCTGGTCCAAACGATGTCGTTGGGATTGCAGCCGAGATACGCGGCGAGTTTTTCGCGCGCGTCGGCGAGCACGATGCTGGCCTTGGTGCCGAACTGGTGCATGGACGACGGGTTGCCGCCGAGCTTCTCGGTGACATGCAACCACGCTTCGCGCGCCTCGCGCATGACGGGCGCGGTGGCGTTGTAATCGAAGTAAATCATCGGCCTGACAGAATACTTTTTGCCGCCGCGCTGGCGAGTTTTTTATGGGCGCTGGAAAAGGCGAGCGAATCAAATTCTTCCGGCGCGAGCCAGCGGCCGCTTGTGTTCGCCGGTCGTTTCGCCAACGAAACCGAAAATGCCTCCAGCGTGATGCGATACCGCGTGATGGAATGTTTCACCGTCCGCAATGGCTGAACCGCCTTCGGCTTAACGCCAAAAAGTTTTTGGAACTCAGTTGTTGCCCTGTAAAACGAATCGGAAGCAGACGCGTTCCCCCTCAACCGGGTTCCGGCCACCTTCTCCCCCAGCGGGGGAGAAGGACGGGATGAGGGGGCATCGGTGATTTCGACATTCGGGAATTCCCAGAGATGCGCGTTCACCACGCCCACCGGTCTTTGCTGCACGAGAAATTTTCCACCGCACTCGACAGCGAATGCGAGGAAATGCCGTGCCGTGGTCCTCTCGCGCTTGCCGATATTCGGCAATTCGTCCACGCGACCTTCCTTGAACGCCACGCAGAGTTTTTGGACCGGACAAATCAAACACTGTGCATTGCGCGGCGTGCAGATGAGCGCGCCGAGCTCCATCAAAGATTGGTTGAGAAAGGAGCAATTGGTGGGGCGAGCGTCCCCGCGAACCGCCGTGCGTCTTTGACGTCCGAAATCCGGCTCGCGAGGACGCTCGCCCCACCGGCTTGAATGCGCTTCCTTCACCAGTTCGTCCGCCAGTTGCCACAGCCGCGCGTTCGTGGTTTTCTCCTTCGGATTATTCGCGATGCCGAAAAGGCGCGTCAGGACGCGGATGACATTGCCGTCCAGAATCGGCGTGGGCTGGTTGAAGGCGATGCTGCAAATCGCGCCGGCGGTATAGCGGCCGATGCCGGGCAGCGCCAAAACCTCCTCGAACTGTTCCGGAAACTTCCCACCGTGTTTTTCCACGATGACCTGCGCGGCTTTTTGCAGATTGCGGACGCGGGTGTAATAGCCGAGACCTTCCCAGAGCTTGTGGATCTTGGCCGAAGGCGCTTTGGCCGCCACCTCAATCGTCGGCAGTTCGCGCAGCCAGCGGTTCCAGAATGGAATGACCGTTTTCACCTGCGTCTGTTGCAGCATGATTTCGGAGACCCAGATGGCGTAAGGATCGCGCGTGCGGCGCCACGGCAGGTCGCGCGCGTGCGCGGCGAACCAGTCCAGCAAGGCGGAAACTAGTTTGGAATTTTTAGTTTTGGGTTTTGAGTTCAAGAATTTGCCGAACCGCGAAATACACGAAATACGCGAAAAGGAAATGAAGAAAAACTTTATTCGCTTGCCGCCAAAGGCAAAACCGCAATAATCGCAAAAACCTTCTTTTATATTATGAATTCTGAATCTTTAAAAAAGCTGCCACTAAATCCTGAAGTGAACGTCCGATACATCAAGCTCGGCGAAGGGGGCAAATGGGAGTCTGAATGTATCGAGAAAAACATCATTCGCTTTGGATTTGGGACTTACAAAGAAGAAAGATTTAAACTCTGTATGGCGCGGCGTTGGGATGAGCTTGCCAAACAATTCATAGCTGATGGAAAAAATCAAAGCACAGCCAATCGCTTTACAAAAGAAACGCGTCTCTTTTTTGAAAGCGATGCCACTACCGTCTGGATAACATTTGTTGGTGAATATTTTTATTGGGGAATTTTAGAATCTGCCCCACCGGAGCGTTATTTTGATGGTGATGGCGTGTCGAGAAAAATCGCCGGAGGTTGGCGTAACACCGACATTAACGGCGAGGTTTTAACCAAAGATAGACTCTCCGGCGCGTTGACAAAACTTGCTGCCTACCGAGGAACATCGTGCAGCGTTGATGTCTCGGATTATGTAATCCGAAGAATAAATGGCCAAAAACTACCCGAAGTCGAACGCGCAATTGAGGTGTCAAAGAAAATGAATGAGTCTGTGCAGGAATTAATGAAGCTTTTGATTCCTGAAGACTTTGAGATTCTTGTCGAACTTGTTTTCTCCACTAGCGGTTGGCGCAGACTAGGGCAGCTTGGAAAAACTCAAAAGTTTCTCGATTTAGATTTAATACTTCCCACAACTAACGAACGTGCTTGTGTCCAGATAAAGTCTTCAACGACATCTGCCCAACTTGCTGAATATATCGAACAGATGGATGAAGTTGGATTATTTAAGAGGATGTTTTATATCTTTCATTCAGGCGAGGCAGTAACAGAAGACGAAAGGGTTCATACCATTGGCCCAAGTGAGCTTGCTGATTTGATTATTGATGCCGGTTTGACAAGCTGGCTCATCAACAAAGTCAAATAAACAAAACCCGGTCGTTTCCAAGCCTGTTTGCTTCGCTGAAATAAACGCGGCAAAACTAATCTATGATTGCCAATTGTTTTTTCTGGAAATGGGCTAACAACGATTTGCCCGGAAAGCCAACGGATGTCTGCGCCGCCTTGCTTCGCGGTGAATTGCACCCGGCTGTTCAACCATTTGATGCGCGTCCGGTGATTGAAGCGATTGAATCGTTGCCCTTTGAAGATCTTTCGATTAACCGCGAGGAATACAAATGGGATGTGAACAAGGCGAGCCATTCAAACCAAGCGCAATTTGTTCATTTTACCTACCCCCGACCGTTTGAAGCTCAAAAAATTTACCATCTGCTTGCTGACGAACTCTTGCCTCTTGGAATATGTTGTTTTGATGAAAGTCTTGGCATGTTGGGAGACTGGTTTGCTCCTAAAATAAACGAGTTTCAGTTGGGGTTTTGGCCTGGCGATTTGCCTGGCGAAATTGTTTATGACATTAGCTCCGACGAGCTGTCAGCTCTGCTAAATCGGATTCGTGGTTGTCCAGAGAAGCTAGAACCTTTTGCCATGCTGTCTGACAAGCGCTCTCATTTTGTCCAGTGTTTCGGAAAGCAAAATGGGTTTATTGTCGAGTGGGCGGAAAATCACTTTGTAAACGGTTCGCGCTGCTTTGGCATTTGGAAAGCGCTGGCCAACTCTAGCGAGCTGCTTAACTACGATGAAGCATTGAATGTTTTTCAGGCATTTTATCTCCGCCAGCCTCGTCCATCTCAATTTCATTGGCGCGACTTCAGCCGCGAATTCGAGCAATAATTTAGCCGTGTTTAGCCGCTGCCGTGAATCCCAACGGGATTAAAATCATTTAGCCCAGCGTTGGCGGTCCGAGCCGGACAGGCGAGGAACGACTACGCTGGGTAATCGTCGAGCAAATTTTACAACCCTGAAAGGGTTGCATCGCGTCGGCACGATTTCGATTCAACTCCTTCAGAGTTGATTTCATTTTGGGATTAAAACCCAGCGTAGCCGGATTACATCCGTCAACGCTGGGCTGATTGATTTAATCCTTTCAGGATTTTTCTCCGCGCCTGACGGTGCTTGGATTTGGCACGCGGAAATTTCAGACACGGATTGCGCGGATTTTCACAGATTGAATCCGTGTTAATTCGTGAAATTCGTGTCCAAAACCTTTGTGCCTTCGCACCTTTGCGTTTAATCTTTTTCGCGTGAAGCCGCTGACCATGCACACGGGCAAGTTGACCGACGATCAGGCATTGGCGTTGCAGGCTGCGCTGGTGGCGCGCAATTGGCAGCCGCGCACGGTGCCGTATGCGCGGTTCGCGTTCGAGTCGGACAAGACGAACATCGTGTTCTACGAGAGCGGCAAGTTGGTGGTGCAGGGCAGGGGCACGCAGGAGTTCGTGGAGTTCGTGCTGGAACCGGAAATCCTCAAGCAGGCCAAGCTCGGCTACGAGACGGTGCTGAATCCCGACCTGCTCCTGCCGCGCTTCGGCGTGGACGAAAGCGGCAAGGGCGATTTCTTCGGCCCGCTGTGCATCGCCGGCGTTTATGTGAACGAGGCGGTCATTAATTCCTGGAAAGAGGCCGGCATCCGCGATTCCAAGAACATTTCCAGCGATAAGAAAATCTCTGATCTCGCTAAGCTCATCCGCGAGACGCCCGGCTGCGTGGTGGATTCCGTCGTCGTCGGCAACGAGGCTTACAACCGGCTTTACGCGAAAATGAAAAGCGTGAACACGCTGCTGGCGTGGGGCCACGCGCGCGTCATCGAAAATCTCATGGGCAAGCGTTACCAGATGAATCCGCCGCCGGTGAAGGCCATCAGCGACCAGTTCGCCGCGAGCAAGAGCGTCATCGAAAAGGCGTTGATGGCGCAGGGCAAGGAAATCCAGCTCGTGCAGCGGCATAAGGCGGAAGAGGACATTGCGGTGGCGGCGGCCTCGATTCTGGCGCGGGACGAATTTGTGAAGGGCATCGCCAAGCTGGAGCAGCAGTTCGCGATGAAATTTCCCAAAGGCGCGAGCGCGGCAGTGGACGCGGCGGCGAAGGAATTTGTCGAGACGTGTGGAGCCGGGGAGTTGCAGAAAGTTTCCAAGTTGCATTTCCGCACGGCACTGCGGGCGCAAGGTTTGCCGGAGCCGCCGAAGACGGAGTGGCGGAAACGCTGACAAAAATTTTATGAATGAAACAATCCAATGGCCGGCGGGTGATTTTACGTTGCCGCAAGCGTTCGCTTTGAATCCGGCCAAGCCGCAGGCAGCAGTGCGGACACAACTCGCGGCCGACCTCGCCGCCAAGCGCATGGTGCAGACGAAAAAGGGCGACGGGAAAATTCAGGGCACATTTCAGGTGGTGAAACCGGCCTGAATTTTTTTAGTTAAAAAAATGCCTCCATCAGCATTATGCCGATGGAGGCTTTGAATTTTCAAACTCTTATCTCACGCAATCGCGAGCTGCTTCTTCGTCAAAGCGGGTTCGGCAAACTGCGCCTTCACGCGCGCCACGGTATTCTCGACGGACAGGCCGTATTTCAGGCGGAGTTCGTCCTGCGTGGTGGCGTGTTCGATGAATTTGTCCGGCCAGCCGATGCGGATGACGGGCGTGCTGACGTGTTTCTCGCTGAAGAGTTCCAGCACCGCCGAGCCGTAGCCGCCGATGAGGACGTGATCTTCCAGCGTGACGACGAGGTCGGCTTCATGGCCGTAGGCTTCGTGCGCGGCGGCGTCAATCGGCTTGGTGAAGCGCGGGTTGATGACGGCGCAATCGTAACCTTCGTTCGCGAGTTGCGCGGCGGCTTTGAGCGCGATGGCGTGCATCGGACCGAGACCGAACAGCGCGACTTTGCGCTTCTTGTTGTTCGTGAACGTCTGCGTGATCTTCGCCTTGCCGACTTCGATGAGTTGCGGTTCGGGTTTCATCGGCACACCTTCCGCCGTGCCGCGCGGATAGCGGATGAAGGTCGGATGATTGATGGTCGTGCAGGTGAACATCATGTCCGCGAGTTCGTCTTCGTTGGCCGGAGCCATCGCGATAAGGTTCGGGAAACAGCGCAGATAGGAAATGTCGAACAAGCCGTGATGTGTCGGGCCGTCGTTGGCGGAAAGTCCGGCGCGATCCATGACGAAAATCACAGGCAAATCCTGCAAGCAAACGTCGTGGTGAATGCAATCGTAGGCGCGCTGGAGGAACGTGGAATAAATCGCCACGACCGGGCGATAACCCATCGTCGCCATGCCGGCGGCAAAGATGACGCCGTGTTCTTCCGCGATGCCGACATCGAAATAGCGGTCGGGCATCGCTTTTTCCAGATGCTTCATGCCGGTGCCGGTGGGCATCGCAGCGGTGAGGCCGACGACGTCCACATTCTTTTTGCAGAGCTTGACCATCGTCTGGCCCATGACGTCTTGATACGCGGGCGGTGTGCCGGGTTTGGCGGCAGGCGTTTCGCCGGTCTGTGCGTTGTAGGAGCCGAGGCCGTGGAATTTTTCCGGGAATTTCAGTGCGGCTTCGTAACCCCTGCCTTTTTGCGTGAGAACGTGGATGACAATCGGATGATCGCACTGCTTGGCGAATTCCAGTGTGCTGATGAGCAGGGGCAAATCATGACCGTCAATCGGGCCGAGGTAACGCATCCCCATCTCCTCGAAGAATACCGGGCTGCCGTGGCCGCCGCGACCATCGGTGTCGAGCGCCTGCGTGGTTTGTTGCAAACCGACGCTGTTGATCGCGCCTTTGAATCCACCTTCCGCGCGGTGCGCGAGTTGCAGGGCGAGTTCGCCCTTCGGCAAACGGCGCACGAAACTTTCAAACTCCTTCGCGAGTTTATTGTAGCTCGGATTGGTGATGAGCTTGTTCAGATAACCGGAGATCGCGCCGACGTTTTTGGCGATGCTCCATTCGTTATCGTTGAGGATGCCGATGAATTTTTTGGTCGTGTGACCGATGTTGTTCATCGCCTCGAAGGAAATGCCGTTGGTCAGCGCCGCATCGCCGAAGATGCAGACGACATTTTCATCCGAGCCGCGTTTGTCGCGTGCCGCCGCCATGCCGAGCGCGGCGGAGAGTGCCGTGCCTGCGTGACCCGCGCCGAAACAATCGTGTTCGCTCTCGGTGCGCAGCGCAAAGCCGTTCAAGCCGTCCGTCTGGCGGATGGTGCGGAAACGATTTTTGCGGCCGGTCAAAATTTTATGGACGTAAACTTGGTGGCTGACGTCCCAGACGAATTTGTCCTTGGGCGTGGCAAAAACCTTGTGCAGCGCGATGGTGAGTTCCACGACGCCCAGGTTCGGACCGAGATGGCCGCCGCCTTTGGCGAGGCCCTCAATCAACTCGGTGCGGATGTCGCCGGCGAGTTCCTGGAGTTGCGGGATGGTGAGTTTTTTGACGTGCTCGGGCGCGTCAACCATGTCTAGGTAACGACTCATATAAATTTATTCTTCGGCCAAAGCGAGCGGCTTCAATTTCAATTCGCCGGCGGCATTTTTTTCCAGTTGCTGAATCTTCAACTCCGCTTCGGCCAGTTTTTCCTGGCAAATCTTGACCAGCTTTGCGCCTTCCTCGTATTGGGCGAGCAAGGTTTCCAGCGGCAAATCATCCGATTCCATCGCTTCGACGACGGCTTCGAGGTTTTTCAACGCGGCTTCAAACGGCGGATTTTTCGCGGACTGGTTTGGTCCCGCGCCTTTGGAGTGGTTCGGCACGGCTGAATCATAGCAAAATTGTGCCGGTCGTCCAGTTCACAATCATGTTGCAAAAGGCGGCTTGCGTTTTTGGGTCGTCGCGCGAAAATGTTTTTCAGAATGAGGACTTTCTCCATCGTAGCGCGGAGCGCAAAATTTGTTTTTGGTGCAGCCGGTGTTTTCTTATTCGCCGCCGCCTTCGCGCAGAGCAATGTCAACGTCCGCATCATGGCCGCGAACCTGAACGGCAATACGCAGAGTTATCAGCCGTTCGCGCTGCGGATTTTTCAAGGGACGCTGCCTGACGTGGTCGCCATCCAGGAGTTTAATTACACCAGCACGAATCATCTTGGCACCAACACGCCTGCCGCATTCCGTGAAATGATTGACACCGCGTTCGGGACGAGCTTCGTTTACTACCGCGAGCCATACACGGCCAACGGCAACATTCCGAATGGCATCATCAGCCGCTGGCCGATTACCGCATCCGGCTCATGGAACGACACTGTGCAGACACAGCCGAATCGCGGTTTCGCCTGGGCGCAGATCCAATTGCCCGGCACCAACCCGCTTTACATCGTCAGCGTCCATCTGCTCACCAGCTCCGCCGCGAACCGCAGCAGCGAGGCGACGAATCTGAAAAATCTAATCCAGGCAAATTTTCCACCGAATGCCTGGATTGTGGTTGCTGGCGATTTCAACACCGGCAGCCGCACCGAGTCCACCACCATGCAAACCTTCGCCAGTTACCTGAACGATTTTCCCGTGCCGGTGGACAACAACGGAAATTCCAACACCAGCGCCAACCGCAACAATCCACACGACTATGTTCTGGTCAGTTCGTCGCTGACGAATTTTGAGACCGCCACCGTTTTTCCGTCGCACTCATTTCCGAATGGGCTGGTGTTCGACTCCACCGTTTACACGCCGTTGAGCGATGTCTCGCCCGTGCAATTCTCTGACTCCACCAACGCGCAACACATGGCGGTGATGAAAGATTTTTCTCTCACCGCTGGCCCGGCCACCAATCCGCCGGTCATCCTCGTGCAACCGCAAGGCAAGACCAACGCCGTCGGCGTAAACCTTACCTTCGCCGTGACCGCGACCGGCAG
>CAIKKJ010000102.1 GCA_903827955.1 uncultured Verrucomicrobia subdivision 3 bacterium | reverse complement strand
GGATGATTCCGGTTCGACAAGAAAAGCACGAAGGTCTTTGACCCCGGATCAATCCACAACGAGCCGCCTGTCCAGCCGGTGTGGCCATAGGAGCCGAGTGGAAAAATTTCTCCGCGTGGCCCGCTGTAAGAAGTGTCAATGTCCCAGCCCAGCCCGCGCCTCGCGGAAATTTCCGGCGGCGTCTGCACGCTCGTCATCAGCCTCACAGTTTCAGGCTTGAAGATTCTCACACCGTCTAGTTCGCCAAAATTGAGCAGCATCCGGGAGTAACGGGCCAAATCATTTGCCGTGAGAAAAAGCCCCGCGTGCCCCGCGACACCGCCCATGTGCCGCGCCGTCGGGTCGTGGACGACGCCACGCCACGGCTGACCGTCCACTACTTCCGTCGGCGCGATGCGGGAAAGTTTTTCCTTCGGCGGCAAGTATCCCGTATCCGTCATTTTCAACGGCTGAAAAATTTCCCGCTGCGCAAAAACTTCCAGCGGCATTTTGCTGACGCGCTGGACGATTTCGCCGAGCAGGAAAAAATTGATGTCGCTGTATTTGAAAGCGGTGCCGGGTTTCGATTGCAGTTTTGTGGCACACGCCTTTTTCACTGCTTCGGCCTCGCCGTGCCAGTCGGATTTCGTTTCGATGTCCGGCGGCAGGCCGGAAGTATGCGTGAGCAGCTCGCGCACGGTGATTTCATCGCGGCCATCGCCGGTGAATTCCGGGAGGTAAGTTTTCACCGGCGCGTCTAAAATTATTTTCCCGCGTTCCACCAAAACCATCACGGCTGGCGTGCAGGCGACCACCTTCGTCAGCGAGGCCGCGTCAAAAATCGTGTCCTCGGTCATCGCCTCGCGCGCGGGCACCAGCGCACGGCTGCCGAATGCCTTGTGATACGCCACGCCGTTATGCTCCACCCACAACACGCCGCCGGGAATCTGGTTGCTGGCGATGGCGGAAAGAATCGCCGCGTCCATTTCCGCCAGCTTGTCCGCGCGAAATGTTTTGGTAAGCGAAGGTTTCGTGGCGCAGCCAGCCGCGAGCAGGCAAACGGCGAAAATGAAAATCCGGCCACGCATGATTCAGTGGTAAAGCAGATACGGCTCGCGCATGTTCGCGAATTCTTTCAAGCCCGTTTGAAAATTCGCCACGATTTTTTCCACCGGCTCGCCGCGGTCGAACGCCTCGCGCACCGAGGCCGTGCCCATGACATGATCGAAATAGCTTTTGTGCAGTTCCAGTTTGTCGCCGTAGAGCTTTTTGATTTCCGTCAGGATGTGCAGTGTCGTGTTGACCGAGTTGTATTGCTCGCGGTCGGTCACGTAAAGCTGGCAGCCGCCGCAATTCGTCCCGGAGAATTTTGAGAAGGTCGGCGTGAAATAAACTTCGCGGAATTTTACCCCGGGCAGATTTAGTTCGTTCAACTTTTTCGCGAGCACAAAACCGTCAATCCACGGTGCGCCAAACAATTCAAACGGTTTCGTCGTGCCGCGACCCTCGGACAAATTGCTGCCCTCTAAAATCACCTGGCCCGGATAAACCGTCGCGCTGTCGAGCGTTGGCAAATTCGGCGAGGGCAACGTCCACGGCAGCGACGTTTCATCGAACCACTCGGCGCGCGTCCAGTTTTCCATCGGCACGACGGTGAGCTTCGCTTTGCCACCGAGAAATTTTGCGTTGATGAATTGCGCGAGTTCGCCCGTCGTCATGCCGTGGCGCAACGGAATCGGATAATGCCCGATGAACGAACTGAATTGCGGATATTCCAAAATTGGCCCTTCCATCGTGAGGCCGTTGATGGGATTCGGCCGGTCCAGCACGATGAATGGCAGGCCCGCGTTCGCCGCCGCTTCCATCGCGTTCGCCATCGTGGCGATGTAAGTATAGACGCGCGTGCCGACATCTTGCAGGTCAAACACCATCACATCCACCGAATCCATCATGCCGCGCTCGACTTGCTTGCCCTCGTGCTTTGTGTCGAACGTCCGCATATATTCGTCAATGTTCGTCATCATGTCCGGCGGCGGCTTGTGCGTCTGGCCGTAAAGGCTAAACACCGGCAGCTTGAAATGTTCATCGAAATAAAACGCAACAAACTCGCCCGCCTGCGCGTTGCCGCGCACGCCATGTTCCGGTCCGTAAAGCGCGACGAGCTTCGTGTCGGAACACGCGCGAAATTTTACGATGATCGAATCCAGCTTGCTGTCGAGGCCGGTCGGGTTGGTGATGAGGCCAACGTGCTTGCCGCGAATCAAATCGAGACGTTTTTCAAAAAGGACTTCGACGCCGAGTTTCACCGGCGGGCGACTGGAATGTTTTGTGGTCATGGTGGTGCAGCCTGCGAATAGCGTCGCAAGGCCAAGGAAAACGGAAAGTGGCAGCAGTTTCATTTGTCTTTGAGGCAACTCGTCTTGAGGATTTGAGCAAATTCTCCGCGCCGGAAAATCACCTCGTTGTGCGTCAGGTCGGTGTGGATGAAAACGATTTTGGATTTCGCCAAATCTTTCGCCACGCTGTTCGTTTCTTCGAGCGAAACAAAATTCACGCGGTTGGTGCGGTAAAGCCCCATCAAATTTTCCGACTCCTCTTTCGTCCCGCCGTGGTCAGTGTAGATGTTGACCATGCGGCCAGCCTCGCGGTTTTGCCAGGCGACGAAATTTTCCGTGTTGCCGTAGAGCGCATCAAACAGCCATGCCTCGGCGATGGGTAAACCGCCGCGATCCACGATGCCCGCCATGACGTGATAGCCGCCGCTGTGACCGGACAAAATCACGTTGCCGAGTTTGAAATCAGCTTTTCCCAAAGCGCCGCTGGTTCGTAATTTTTCCATCGTCTCGGTCATGAAAACCTTGAAGCCGTTCGTATCCTCCAGTTTTCCGCCGAACGAATCCGGCGCGTTGTGCGGGCCTTCCGGCACGATGAGGATCGCATTCTTGCCGCTGTCGCAAAACTGCTGCACGAGATTGTATTGCTCCAACGTCCCGGCAACATTATTACCCCAGCCGTGGAAGTGGATGACGAAATCAATTTTGTGCGTCGCCTGGAAATTTTTCGGGATGAACATCGCCACCGTGCTGTCGGAATAATGTTCTGCTGCCGAATAAAAATTGGTGCCGCGCGTGTGGCCGGCGGCGCGAGCCGGATGCGGGAACGGCGCGGAGACAAACTGCGTGACCACCAGCGTGCCGAGCGCCGAATATTTTTTCTCCAGCAGTTCATCCGTGCGGCCGGTAAAACGCGCGAGCATCACGGCGATGGCGTCTAGTTCGTCCGTGCGCTTGCGGTTTGGTGGCGAGTCGTAACGATTCAGCATCAGGCAGAAAACCAATTTCTCGCCCGCCGCCGTGGTGACGTGGCCGGAGAGCGCATTCACCCAGCGCAGCGTGCCGGTCTTGGCGTGGACGTTGTTTTCGGCGGGCGTATTTTTCATGCGCCGGCGGATCGTGCCATCCACACCGGCGATAGGTAGAGCATCATAAAATGCCTGCGCTGCCGGGCGCGTAGTCATAAATTTCAGCAACGCGACCGAAGCGTTGGCCGTCGTGAGGTTGTTGCGCGAAAGCCCGGAGCCTTCATCGAAATGCACATCGCTTGCGGGCAGACTGTTCGTCTTGAAAAATTGTTGCAACGCATCTATCGCGCAATCCTCGGAAGTTTTCCCAGCGGGCGCATCAGCCGGCCGCAACGTTTCGCCGGTGTGGTCAAAAATCAAATCCGTCTCCAGATTTTGCGACGGCTTCATGAAATCACGCACGAGTTCGCGCAACGGCGGGGAGACAATTTCGCTAATTTTTTCGTTGGCTGTGATTGGCGGCGATGGCCACGACACCGAGCGTGCTGCGCCATCCACGGTAATTTTATTTTGTTTCAACGCTTCTTTCAGCGCAGCGGTGAACCACTCCGCCGGACGCGGCACGGGTAAATCCACCGGTTCCACCTCGCCGCCGACCGGCAACGTGCCAAAAACATGGACGACATTCTCACCGCGGAACCGCCGCGCCTCGATGTGCCGCGCCGCGCCGTTGGTGGCAGTAACGGTTTGGTTGTCAAGTTGCAGGCCGGTGAACGGGTCAACAATTTCCAGCGCGCACGGTTCGCCGACTTTCGCAGCGGGTTTGACGCGCAGTAACGTCATGTTGTCGGCCAGCGTGAGCGCGGAGATTTCTGCGCCTTCGGAATTTTCCAGATCCTCCACCGTCCAGCTTCCGCCTGTCGGTGGAGAGCGGAAAAAAGTTGTGTCGCCAATCAAATCGCCGGTGACGCGGCGCACGCCGTTTTTTTTCAATTCGGCCACGAACGGTGAAAACAAGTTCCAGAAATTTGTCCCGGCGTGCTTCGCGTTCCAGCTGGGATCACCGCGCCCGCTGATGACGAGGTCGCCGTGGATCGTGCCGTCGGCGTCGGGTTTTGCCGTGGCAAGAATCGGTGTGATGATTTTGTAATCCGCTCCGAAGTGGTCGAGTGCCAGCGCACCGGGATAAAGTTTGCTGTTCGATGCGGGACTCATCAACCGGTCGGCGTGATGCTCAAAAACAGTTTTGCCGGAATCGAGCGAGACGATTTTGACGCCCCACAGCGCGCCGCTGAAGCGCGGCGATTCAACGTGCGCGGCGAGTTGCGCCCGCAATTGCTCGACGGTTTCCGCGGCGTTGGTTTCCTGAGCGCGTGAAAAAATCACGGGGCAGGCAAGCAGCAGTGCGGTCAGATAAATTTTCAAGCGAGGCTCCTTCATAGTTTCGCGTGAGGCGAATCTAATCCTTCCCATACGCAAAAGGCAATCTTGAACGAGACGGATTGACACGAAACGCGGCTGTGATAGCGTGGCGATAATGGCACGGCAAAAAGGAAACGTGCAAAGAAATTGTCAACCCCGCTGAAAAGCTGATTTATTTTTTATGATTATTGGCGTCCCGAAGGAAATCAAAGAACAGGAATACCGCGTCGCGCTGCTGCCCAGCGGGGCGTATCAGTTGATCAAACGCGGCCACACGGTTCTTGTCGAACGCGGTGCCGGCATCGGCGCGGGTTATGGGGATGCGGAATATGAATCGGCCGGCGCAAAATTGGTCGCCACCCACGCCGAGGTTTTTGCGCAGGCAGATTTGATCATCAAGGTGAAGGAACCGTTGCCGGGTGAATTTCCCTTGCTCCGTGCGGGACAAATTCTTTTCACCTACCTCCATCTCGCGGCGAGCAAGCCGCTCACCGAAGCGTTGATGAAATCCGGCGCGACGTGTATCGCGTATGAAACCATCGAAGTGAACCGCCGGTTGCCATTGCTTGAACCGATGAGCGAAATCGCCGGGCGCATGAGCGTTTTGGTGGGCGGTTATTTTCTGGCGAAACATTTTGGCGGGAGTGGCACGTTGCTCGGCGGCGTGCCGGGCGTGTTACCGGGAAAAGTCGTGGTGCTCGGCGGCGGTGCGGCGGGTGTGAACGCGGCGCGCATGGCGCAAGGCCTTGGCGCAGACGTGACGATTCTCGAAGTGGATCTGGAGCGGATGCGTTTTCTCGACATCACGCTGCACACGGCGCACACGCTGTTTTCCAGCGAGTCGCACTTGCAGGAAATTTTGCCAAGCGTGGACTTGCTTATCGGTGCGGTGCTGGTTCCCGGAGCGAAGGCGCCGAAATTGATTTCCCGCGCCATGCTCAAGCGGATGCGTCCTGGCAGTGTGCTGGTAGACATCGCGATTGATCAAGGTGGCTGCGCCGAGACCTCGCGCGCCACAACTCATCACAATCCGGTCTATGTCGAGGAAGGCGTGACGCACTATTGCGTGGCGAACATGCCGGGCGCGTATGCAAGAACAGCCACGCAAGCATTGACGAATGTGACGTATCGCTACCTCGAAATGCTGGCGGATTATGGCGTAGATGAAGCCTGCGCGAAAAATCCCGCGCTCATCGGCGGCATCAACGTGCGCGACGGCAAGGTGACGCACAAGGCCGTCGCCGAGGCGCACGGTTTGAAGATGTGATAGATTAAAGCCGTCATGCCTGCCGCGTTGAATCAAATTCCCGCGCTGAATTTTATCCCGAAAATTTGGCGCGCGTTTTTTTTGCTTTCGCTGGCGGCATTGTCGGTGAATGAAGTGTTGGCGCAACGGCCGCTCGGCTGCGACGTTTCTGGCTACCAGCCCAACGTGAATTGGACGCAGGTAAAGAACGCCGGCATGACATTCTGCTGGAGCAAGGCGACGGAAAGCACCACCTACCAAAATCCTTATTTCACTTCGCAACAAAGCGGCGCGAAGAACGCTGGCATCTACATCGGTGCGTATCATTTTGCGCGGCCCAGCGTGCATCCCAACATCACCGGCGCGAGCAGCGCGGATACCGAGGCCAATTTTTTCTGGAGCGTCGCCAGCAATTACGTCAAGGGCAGCGGCACTTACCTTGTGCCGATGCTTGACTGGGAAGACCCGAACGCCACCGTCGCCGCTGGCTTCACGGTTTCGCAGATGTCACAGTGGGTGAACCAGTGGTGCAACACTGTTTCCAACCTCGCACGCGCGCAAGGCGTGACCCTTAAGCCCATTGTTTATACAGGCGTGTGGTTTTCACAGCCGAGCAGCACTTATCCTGGACTGAACACCACCGTCACCGGCTGGCCGTCGTGGATTGCGGCTTACAGCGGGAACCCGCAGACCGGCGGGCCGTCGTCGTCCTATCCGTGGTCATCGTGGAACGTCTGGCAATACAACGATACCAACACATCTGTCGCCAACTGGACCGGCGGCGATGTGGACGTGTTCAACGGAACCGCGACCACCATCGGCTCGCTCGTCATCGGCGGCATCAGCGCGTCCGTCTTCACCTCGCAGCCGGTGCTGCATCGCGCGGTGGATGCGGGGAGCAATGTGCTTTTCTCCGCCGCCGCGACCGGAGTTGCGCCGCTGACTTATCAATGGACGTTGAATGGCGCAAAAATTTCTGGTGCGAACACCAACAGCTACAGCCTCACCAACGCACAGGCGACGAACTCGGGTTTCTACACCCTTATCGTCACGAATGCTTCCGGCAGCGTGACGAGTGCGCCGATTTCGCTGCTCGTGTATCCGCCGCAGGTCGCGGTGTTCGCGGACAACTTTGACGCGAACACGGCGGCGAATTGGAATCAGAACAAAAGCTCAGCCGACACGGCGGTTGTTTTCAATTTCGACTACTCGCCGCTCGGAATTCCTTCCGCGCCAAACTCCACGAACGGCTCCACGCTGGGCGTCCAGATGAAGGCGAACCTCACGCTCGGCGCGGTGGCGGCCGTGTCGCTCTCGCCCGCGAACCAAAGTTTTTCCGGTGACTGCCGCGTGCGTTTTGACGCGTGGATCAATGTGAACGGCCCGTTGCCCGGCGGCGCTGGCTCCACTGAATTTCTTACCGCCGGCGTCGGCACCAGCGGCTCGCGCGCCGAGTGGACCGGCAACGCCTCCGCCGACGGCTATTATTTTTCCGTGAACGGCGACGGCGGTTCCGCCAGCACTGCTACCAACACCGCTGACTTCAACGGCTATTCAGGCCCTAATATCCTCCGCGCTGGCACCGGCATTTTTTACGCCGGCACCGATTCAAGCGCGCGCGACAACGACAATGTTTATTACACCACAGTCTTTCCCAGCGGCCAGTCCGCGCCCGCATTGCAGCAGGCAAATTTTCCGCAGCAGTCCGGCAACCTGAACGCCGGCACCTTCGGCCTCGCGTGGCACGATGTCATCGTTTCGCGACGCGGCAGCACCGTGGACTGGGTCGTGGACGGCATTCGCTTCGCCACGATTTCCAACGCAACGTTCACCGCGAACAACGTCTTCGTCGGCTTTTGGGACCCGTTCGCATCGCTCTCGTCGAACAACGTCATCAACTTCGGCCTCGTGGACAACGTGCGCGTGGAATCGCCCGCTGTTGCGCCAGTGTTCACGCTGCAGCCAGTCGCGCAGACGGTGAAGCTGGGAACGAACGTGACGTTCGCGGCTGCCGCGAGCGGTTTGCCCGCGCCGAATTTCCAGTGGAAATTTAATGGGACGAATATTGTTGGCGCGACGAATGCCAGTTACGCGCTCGCCTTTGTCGTGGCGACGAATGCGGGAAATTATTCCGTCACGGCGAGCAACTTCATGGCCTCGGTCACCAGCACCAACGCCGCGCTCGCACTCACCGCACCAACCGCCGCGCAATTCACCACCATCAACGCCAATGGCAGCGCGCTGCAAATCGGTTTCAACGGCGACGCGTATTGGATTTACACGATTGAAATTTCCACGAACTTGACGAGCTGGAGCGTGCTGACAAATTTGACCAGTGCGAACGGTCAGTTCAGCTTTACCGCCGATGCCATCACCAACGCCCCGCAGAAATTTTTCCGCGCCCGTGTTGGCCCGTGAGCAGGTTCACTCCGCCGGCACGCTGGCGTTGACCAGCGCGTTGCCGCGCCGGGTGTTCAAACGGAATTGCATCGGCGTGGCCGTGGCGGCCTTTTTGAAGACGTGGCAGAAATACGGCGTGTCGTGATAGCCACAGCGCGCGGCAATGTCGTCGAGCTTGAGATTGTAGTTTGAGAGCAGGTGCTTTGCGCGGTCAATGCGCACTTGCGTGAGGTAGCCGCTGAAGGTGGTGCGCCCGTGCGTCTGGAACAACCGCGAGAGGTGGTTGGGCGTGATGTTGAAATGCTCGGCCACGGAATCGCGCGTGATTTCGTACTGATAATGGCTTTGCAGAAACACGCGCACTTCTTCTAGCAGCGTCTGCGCGCGTCCGCTGCTCTGGGCGATGGGATGTTGCAGCAGGTTTTCCACGCAATGCAGCAACGCGCTCGCCGTGTCCGCCAGCGCGGCCTGGGCGTGCTCGTCGGCATGCAGCTCCTCCAGCGCGTTCAGCAGGTGCGGGACCGGCCCGGCAATGGGGCGGGGCAGGGAATATTTTTGGGACGCCAGTTGGGGATAAGTTTTTGAGCGCGCGGACACGAGGCTGAGGTTGACCTGCGAACGTCCGAACGAAAGGCTCAACAGCTCCAGCCCCGGCTGCCACTCCGGCAAATTCCAGCAGTTTGGCGCGGCGAACAGCGCCGTGCCCGGCTCCAATTCGACGTGCGTGACTGTCCCACCGGATTCGATCTGGTTGCGATACACGCCGTGCAGCGGGATTTCCAGTCGGGGAAAATTGACGACGTGGCCGAAGAGCGGCGGATTCAGCCGCCGGCCGCAGGCCAGCACTTTGCGCAGCGGATGCCGTTGCAAAGCTCGCGCCGGCCACCAGTCTGGGTTTATCAGGTCGCTCATCGGTGCGAAAATCTAGCTGTTACAATTTCAAAATAAAAGCGACAACTTTTGGCTTTTTTCCCGCGCGCCGGCGGGTGAAGATTTCCCGCGAAAGCCATAAATCATGGGCGGGGATGTGCATCGGCGTGAAAGAAAGACAACATCAAAGCCGAAAAAACCATTGTTACCTAAATACAAAATGAATTCTTCTTCAGGCGATCTTAATCCCGGCAAGGCTGGCTACAACCGCTTTCTCCTGCTCGTCGCTGGCCTCGGCGGATTACTGTTCGGCGTGGACGTGGGAATTATTTCCGGCGCGCTGCCATATCTCGAAGCCACTTCGGGGCTGAACGCGAACCAGCTTTCCTTCATCGTCGCGGCGGTGTTGCTGGGTGGCGTTTTTTCCACACTGTTCGCCGGGATGCTCGCGGATTTTTTCGGGCGCAAGACGATGATGATCTTTGCCGGTGTGCTGTTTGTCGTGAGCGTGCCGGTCATCGCGCTGTCGCATGATTACGGCGCGCTGATTTTTGGACGGCTGCTGCAAGGCATCAGCGGCGGGCTGATCGGCGTGGTCATTCCGCTGTATCTCGCAGAATGTCTCGGCGCAAACGACCGCGGCAAAGGCACGGGAATTTTTCAATGGCTGCTCACGCTCGGTATCGTCGCGGCGGCGGTGATCGGATTTTATTGGAGCGGCCGCGTGGACGAAGTCGCCAAACTGGGTGACGCGCAAAAGCTCTTCGCGTTCAAGGACACCGCGTGGCGTGGAATTTTTTGGGTATCGCTGCCGCCGGGGATATTGTTCGTCATCGGTGCGTTCATGGTTTCGGAATCGCCGCGCTGGCTGTTCCGCAAAGGGCGCAAGGACGCCGCCCGCGCTGCGCTGCTGCGTTCGCGCACGGAGGAGCAGGCCAAGATTGAGTTGCAGGAAATGGAAACCATCGCCGCGTCGGAAAAACCTTCGGCGACGAGCGCCGGGAAAAATTCCGAGTCGCTGTGGCAGCGCAAATACATCGTCCCCTTCGTGCTCGCATGCATCATCCTAGCGTGCAACCAGGCCACAGGCGTCAATTCCGTCATCGGCTACAACACCACGATCTTCATTCAAGCCGGCTTGAGCGATTACTGGGCGCATGTCGGCGGCGTCATCCAAACGGTCATAAACTTTCTTGCGACCATCGGTGCGATTGCGCTGGTCGATAAGAAGGGTAGAAAGTTTCTTCTCTCCGTCGGCAGCGCGGGCGTCATCATCTCGATGTTTGCCGTGGGAATGGTTTTCAAAAACACCGAAGCGCAGCGCGTGGACATGAGAGACGCAGTGCAAGCCACGGTGATTTCCTCCAATCAAACAGCGGTGATTGAATTCAACGCCGCAACCGCCGGGGCGTTACTGGGCGCGGTGGACAAAAATCCTGCGCAGCCGAAGACGCTCGTCGTGATTTATTCCTACGGTGCTTTCCGCGCCGCATCCAAGGTCGTGCGCTCGGACGAACCCGGCGCAAGCATCACGCTCACCCGCGAAAGCTGCCTGCCCGCGACGAAGGTTTCCGCTTTCTTCAAAAATCCGTTTGCCGACTTGGAAAAATCCCGCACCGCACCATTGAAAATTGAGAACGCCATCATCACCCCCGTGCCTTCGACGCAGAACGGCTGGCTCACGGCGATTTTGATTTACTGTTTCATGGCATCGTTCGCCGTTGGCCCAGGTGTCTGCGTGTGGTTGGCCTTGTCTGAGTTGATGCCCACACGCATCCGCAGTAACGGCATGAGCGTTGCCCTGCTCGTCAACATCGCTATCTCTACGACCATCGCCGCGATGTTCCTGCCGACCGTCGGCCAATACGGCTACTCCACGATGTTCTTCATCTTCGCCGGCTGCACGGTGGTTTATTTTATAACCGCCACGTTCTTCCTGCCGGAGACCAAGGGCAAAACACTCGAAGAGATTGAAGAACATTTTGAAGGGGGACATCACTGATGAAATCTTTTTTTATTACTGGAACGCTGGCGATTTACATTTTTGTGACTAGCTTCACGGCAAGCGCCGCTGAATCCATCTCCGTCATTCCACAGCCGCAGAGCGTAAAGATTATTGGTGATGAATTTAGCCTGCCGCCAAAATTTGTGATTGCTTCTGACGCAGCTTCGCAAGAGACAGCAAAATATCTGGCCGCGAAACTTCGGAAGGCTACGGGCTATTCTATTAAGACTGCCGTCCGCAAGGGTCTGCTGCAATCGCAGCTTGGCGACTTCATTTTCCTGACCACCGAAAATCCGAATCCAGAGCTTGGGGCTGAAGGCTACGACATGATGGTGTCACGTCCGGGTGTCGCCATCCATGCTTCCACCCAAGCCGGTTTGTTTTATGGTGTGCAAACATTCCTGCAATTGCTGCCGCCAGAAATTTTTTCCACCAACACCGTGAAAGATTTCGACTGGAAGCTGCCCAGCGTAACAATCAGAGATGTTCCGCGCTTCCAATGGCGCGGCTTCATGCTCGATGTGAGCCGTCATTTTTTCACAGTGGATGAAGTGAAGCGCGTGCTCGACTTGATGGCGCTCTACAAGCTGAACACGTTTCACTGGCATCTGGTGGACGACCAAGGCTGGCGCATCCAGATCAAAAAATATCCCAAGCTCACGAGCGTCGGCGCGTGGCGCGACGGCATCGGCTTTGACCTCGATCCGAAACGCACGACGCGTTACGACCAGAGCGGACGCTACGGCGGATTTTTCACGCAGAAACAAATCCGCGACGTCGTGGCCTACGCGGCGGCGCGGCACATCACGGTGGTTCCCGAAATCGAAATGCCTGGTCATTCGAGCGCGGCGCTGATGGCGTATCCGCAGTTCGCCTGCGCGAACGCAAAGCTTTCCATGCCCGACAAAGGTGGCGTTTTTACTGGCGTTTATTGCGCGGGCAAGGATTCAACATTTGAATTTGTCAGCAACGTCCTCGCGGAAGTGGCCCCGCTGTTTCCGGGAAAATTCATTCACATCGGCGGCGATGAAGTGGTGAAATCGAACTGGATGGCGTGTGCGGATTGTCAGGCGCGCATCAAGGCCGAGGGCTTGAAGAACGAGCATGAGCTGCAAAGTTATTTCATCCGGCGCGTGGAAAAAATTGTGAACGCCCAAGGCAAGAGCCTCATCGGCTGGAGCGAAATCCGCGAAGGTGGTCTCGCCTCGAGCGCGGCGCTGATGGATTGGATTGGCGGTGGCGCGGAATCGGCGGCGAGCGGTCACGATGTCGTGATGTCGCCGAATGCGCTCGCGTATTTCGACCATTACCAGTCCACGAACCGCGCAGCCGAGCCGAAGGCGATCGGCGGATTTTTGCCGCTGGAGAAAATTTACACGAAGTTTGAACCCATTCCCGCGAAGCTCGCGCCGGAATTTCACGCGCACGTTCTCGGCGGGCAGGGAAATCTTTGGACGGAATACGTCCCGAATTTGCAGCAGGTGGAATATATGATGTTCCCGCGTCTCGGCGCGCTCGCGGAAGTGAACTGGTCGCCGAAAGATTCGCGCGACTGGGAAAATTTTAAAACGCGCACGGCGGTAAATGAAAAACGACTGGATGTGCTGGGAGTGAATTACCGTCCGCTGTCCAAGTCTGAACCAAAAATAATTCCGTGAACTCTGCCTCCTCCATTTTTCCTGCGCCGCTGGATCCGTTGTTTGAACCGACGGTTCTGTTCAACCGCAATTACGTCGCCACGGCGAAAAAATCCCATCGCGCCGTGCCGCTCGTCATTGGGTTGGAAAGTGAAAACAAACTCGTCTCGCGTTACGAAACCGTGGTGCTGGCCGAGCCGGATGCGACCACGTTGTTCTATGTCGAGCGGCTGGTGAAGTATCTGCTCTGGGCGCGCGGCGGCGGTAAATTGTTCATCGGCGGGCCGAAAGCCATCGGCGAATACATCCGTAAAATCTATTCGCCGCGCGGCGAGCGGAAGTTCGACTTCGATATGATGACGGCGGCTTACGCGAAAAAGTTTTCTGTCGTCGTCACCACGGCGGAGAAAGTTCCGGCGGCGAAGGAATCCAAGATTGCCACCGGCGGTCACTTGAAAGGTTGCCGCATCGGTTTCGATTTGGGCGCGAGCGATTACAAATTTTCCGCCGTGATTGATGGCGAGGCGGTGTTCACGGATGAAGTGCCGTGGGATCCGAAGACGCAAGCGAACCCGGAGTATCATTATCACCACATCGTCAGCGGGCTGCACCGCGCCGCCGCGTATTTGCCGCGCGTGGACGCCATTGGCGGCAGTTCGGCGGGCATCATCGTGGACAACGAAATCCGCGTGGCCTCGTTGCTGCGCGCGATTCCGAAAAAGCATTTCGCCAAGGCCGCAAAAGTTTTCAAACGCATCCAACGCGAATGGAACGTGCCGGTCGTGGTGATGAACGATGGCGACGTGACCGCGCTCGCCGGCGCGCTCTCGCTCGGTGCGAAAGGCATGCTCGGCATCGCGATGGGTTCAAGCAAGGCGGCGGGTTTTATGGACAAGCACGGGCGGATTCCCGGCTGGCTGAACGAACTCGCCTTTGTGCCGGTGGATATGCAGGCTGACGCAGCGGTGGATGAATGGTCTAAGGACAAAGGCACAGGCGTAATGTATTTCTCACAGCAGGCAGTGAACAAACTGTTGCCCGCCGCCAAAATTGTTTTGCCGGAAAAAATGGGGCTGCCCGAACGGCTCAAAGAAGTCCAGAATCTCATGGCTCGCGATGATGAACGCGCCGCGAAAATTTACGAGACCATCGGCATCTATCTCGGCTGCACGATGGCGCAACACGCGGAGTTTTACGATTTCGAGCAGGCGCTCATCCTTGGCCGCGTGACGACCGGCAAAGGCGGGGACATCGTGATCGCGACGGCAAACGAGGTGATGAAAAAGCATTTCCCGGAAGTCGCGCGGAAGATTGAATTGCGCGTGCCGGATGAAAAATCCCGGCGCGTCGGTCAGGCGGTGGCGGCGGCGAGTCTGCCGGCGCTAAAGAAATAATTTTATGCAGTTCCACAATTCCACGGCAAAAATATATGTGCCGGACGGCAAGCCGGTTGCCGCCGCGCTCAAGCGCGTGACCCATCTGGGCATCGGCGCGCATCAGGACGATCTGGAATTCATGGCGTTTCACGGGATCCTGAAATGCCACGCCAGCAAGTCGAAATGGTTCGGCGGCGTGACGTGCACAAACGGCGCGGGCAGCGCGCGCGCCGGAAAATATAAAAAGTTCACCGATAAACAGATGATGGGCGTGCGGCGCAAGGAGCAGGACAAGGCGGCAAAACTTGGAGGCTACGGCGCGATGATTCAATTGGATTATCCGAGCAGCGCGGTGAAAAGCGCCACGGATCATTCGCTCAAGGATGATCTGAAAAAAATCTTTGCCGCGACCAAGGCGGAAGCCGTCTACACGCACAATCTCGCAGACAAACATGATACTCACATCGGCGTGGTGGTGGCGGTGATTCAGGCGTTGCGCGAGCTGCCGAAGTCCAGTCGCCCCCAGCAAGTTATCGGCTGCGAAGTCTGGCGGAATCTTGATTGGCTGGCGGATGCGAAGAAAGTCGTGATGGACGTGAGTGGCCACGACAAACTTGCGGCGAAGCTGAACGGCATGTTCGATTCGCAGATTGCCGGCGGCAAACGTTACGACCTCGCGACGCTCGGACGCCGTTCGGCGAATGCGACGTTCTTTGATTCGCACTCCACCGATCAGGCCACTCAGGTGATCTTCGGCATGGATTTGACGCCGTTGATTCAGGACAGCTCGCTTGACATCGCGGATTTCGCGGCGAGTTTCATCCAGGAGTTCCGCGACGACGTGAAAACAAAATTGAACCAGCGCCTCGGAAAAATTTAAGCCATGGAAATCATCATTCAACCGACGGCGGAAGCTGCGACGAAAATCGCCGCGCGGCTCATGGCCCGAACCATCCGCGAAAAACCCGCCGCCGTGCTCGGCTTGGCGACGGGCGGCACGATGGAGCCGCTTTACCGCGAGTTGGTGGCGATGAAGCTGGACTGGAGCAAGCTCACGACGTTCAACCTCGACGAATACATCGGCATCTCGCCGATGCACCCGCAGTCCTATCATAGCTTCATGTGCGAGAAACTATTCTCCAAGGTGAACATCAACATCGGCAACGTCCACATTCCCGACGGGTTGGCGAAGGACGTGCCGGCGGCGTGCGCGCACTACGAGGAAAAAATTTCGGCGGCGGGCGGAATTGATCTGCAGTTGCTCGGCATCGGCACGGACGGGCACATCGGCTTCAACGAGCCGACGTCGTCGCTGGCCTCGCGCACACGGATAAAAACTTTGACGCCGCAGACGCGGAAGGACAACGCGCGTTATTTTGAGCGCGCGGGGGAAGTGCCGTTTCACGTCATCACGATGGGCATCGGGACGATTTTGGAATCGCGGCACTGCGCGTTGCTGGCGTTTGGTAAGAACAAGGCGCGGGCGATGGCCGAAGCCGTGGAAGGCCCGATCACTTCGATGAATCCTGCGAGCGCGCTGCAACTGCATCCGAAGGTTACCGTGTTTCTCGACGAGGAAGCGGCGGTGGAATTGAAGATGAAAGATTATTACCGCTGGGTGTTCGAGCAAAAGCCGGACTGGCAGAAGGTGTGATGCCGGATGCGGGATGTCGCGCACTGAAATTTTGAAAACGAATCATATCCAACCGCTGAATATTTTTTTCCGCCTCACGCTGCTCGTATCCGCGCTGGGAATTTTTTCCGCGTCCGCCGCGCAGTTGGAAGTGGTCACCCTCCACAGCGCGGCGTTGAAAAATAATGTGCTCCACGATCCCGATGTGCGGGTGGTTCCAATTTTTGTTCCGTCGCAGGCGACGAATGGCGCGCGGCTGCCGGTGGTTTATTATTTGCCCGGCTACGGCAATTCGGCGGATAAGTTCGTAGCGAATTCAAATGTCTGGCTGAAATTCACGCAGCAGTTCGCGGACGAAGTCACGCCGGTCATAATTGTCATCGGTGACGGCAAGACGCGCTGGGGCGGCAGCCAATATCTGAACTCGCCCGCGCAAGGCAACTACGCGGACTTCATCTGCGACGAGGTGGTGCGCGCGGTGGAGTTGACGCATCCGCTGCCGCTGACCGGCGTGCGGCGCATCATCAGCGGACATTCGAGCGGCGGCTTCGGCGCGTTGCGGCTCGGCAGCGCGCGACGGGATTTGTTTGATGCGGTCGTCGCGTTGAGTCCGGATTCAGATTTTCCCACGAGCCATCTGCCGCTGGTGAAAGTGAAGTCCGTCGCGCAACTACCGCTGGCGGACGTGCAGAAAATTTCGTCCGGCGAACTGCCGCTGCCGAGAGATGGCGACATCAATTACGCCCTTGGCCTCTCCGCCGCCTACGCGCCGGCGGACGGCAAGCGGCGCGGTGAATTCGACTGGCTCTACGACGCGCAGGGCAATTTCCGCCGTGCCGTCTGGTGGCGCTGGCTGGACAACGATCCGTTGACGGTCGTGCAGCGCAATCGCAAAGCATTTTCACCCACACAGAAAATTTACCTGGAAGGCGCAGCGCAGGACCAGTTCGCCGCGAACATCGGCGCGCGGAAAATTTACGAGGTGTTGAAGCAGCGGAGTTCGCCTTGCACGTTTTACGAGCCGCCGGGAAAACATTCCGACCACGTTCGCGAGCGTTTGCAGCGGGGGCTGGAATGGGTTTTTGACAAACCGCTGACCGACATCAAATGAAAACCAAGTTCCTGCCATCAATTTTTGTCGTGATGATTTTTGCCTGCGGCTGCACTACGGCGCGCGTCGGCAAAATGGAGTCGCGCACGGGCGATGAGATTATTGCCGCCGGAAAATTTTTTCACACCGGCACGCGCGTGGTGCTGTGGCTGGATCCGGGCGGCTATGATGCCTACCGCACCGAGCGGCGGTTTGCACCGCTTGAAAAGTCGGACTGGAAAACTTCGAGTGAAGAGATCAAAACGCTGACCACGCCAAACCGCTACGGCCTGCGGAAAAAAAATCTCACGACCAACGAGCTGGAGCGGGTGCGCGGCGGCGGCTGGGATTTGCCGCTGTTGCAAAGCGTCGTGGACCAGTTTGTTTTGCACTTCGACGTTTGTGGCGTAAGCCGGACGTGTTTTCTCGTGCTGCAGGACGACCGCGATTTGAGCGTGCATTTCATGCTCGATGTGGACGGCACGATTTATCAGACGCTCGATTTGAAGGAACGCGCGTGGCACGCGACGACGAGCAACGACCGCTCCGTCGGCGTGGAGATCGCGAACATGGGCGCGTATCCGGCCGATGGGAAAAATCCGTTCGCGCAGTGGTATGGCACGAACGCCGCCGGCAAAACCATCCTCACCATCCCAAAACGTCTGGCCGGCGGCGGCATTCGCATCAAAGATTTCATCGGGCGACCGGCGCGCAACGAACCGGTGCGCGGCGTCATTCAGGGCGAAGATCTGGTGCAATACGATTACACGCCGGAGCAATATGCCGCGCTGCAAAAGCTCACGGCGGCGCTGTGCAAAATTTTTCCAAAGTTGAAATGCGATTATCCGAAGGACGCGGCGGGGAAATTGATTCCGCACAAATTACCGGACGCTGAACTCAACGCGTATCAAGGCGTGCTCGGTCATTACCACATCCAGAAAAACAAGACCGACCCCGGCCCCGCGCTGGATTGGGAGAAAGTCGTGGGCGGTGCGCAGGTAATTTTGGGCCAGCGTCCAGGGGTCGAACCGCTGCTGACGCCGCGCGCCCGCGGCCAGTGGCGGCGGTGAAGATACAATTCTACAAGAAAAGAAACATCTTTGCGCTGTGCGCTGTGGCGGCGCGTGTTTAGAGTGGCACAGAATTTTTTGGACGACTAGGGCAGAATTATTTTCGACGCAAATGAAATTTCCTTCCATCCACGACCGGCTGGCGGTTTGCAGTTGGTCGTTGCAACCGACCAGCCCGGACGACCTCGTGCAGAAGCTCAAGGCGACGGGCATTTCGCGCGTGCAACTGGAGCTCGATCCGTTGCGTGACGCGCCGAAGGTCTGGGGCGACACGGAAAAAATTTTTCGCGAAGCCGGCATCACCGTCGTGTCCGGCATGGTGCGCTGTCTGGGCGAGGATTATGCCACGCTGGATTCCATCCGGCTTACCGGAGGCATCGCGCCGGATGCGACGTGGGATCAGAACGTTAAAAATATTTCCGCCGCTGCCGCCATCGCCAAGAAGATGGGGCTGAAGCTGGTGACGTTCCATGCGGGATTTTTGCCGCCGGATGAATCGCATCCCACGTTCACCAAGATGTGCCAGCGGCTTGACACGGTGGCGGACATTTTCATGGTGCAAAATATTTTGCTCGGCCTCGAAACCGGGCAGGAGACGGCGCAGGAACTGGCGGCGTTGCTGCACAAGTTAAACCACCCGAATATCGGTGTGAACTTCGACCCGGCGAACATGCTCATGTATGACAAAGGTGATCCGGTGAAGGCGCTGCACATCCTCGCGCCGTGGATCCGGCAGGTGCATATCAAGGACGCCAAGCGCACGAAGACGCCCGGCAGCTGGGGCGAAGAAGTTGTCGTCGGTCGGGGCGAGGTGGACTGGCGCGGGTTTTTCACGACGTTCAAGCACGTCGTGTTCAACGTGAACCTCGTCATTGAGCGCGAGTTCGGCACCAGCCGTGCGCTGGACATCCGGGCTGCCCACGATTTCATCCGGCGGACATTTTCCTGAAAACCATGGCGCAAAAAAAAGTCAACGTCGCGGTCGCCGGCCTCGGTTTCATGGGCGTGACGCACCTGCGCGCCTATCAAAACCTGCGCAACGCACGCATCGTGGCCGTGTGCGATCCCTCGCGGGCGCCGGTCAATGGCGTGCTCGGTAGCGTGAACGGCAACCTCGGCGATTCATCGGCCCTCACGCTCGGCGGCGGCGTGAAAGTTTATCGCGAATTTGCCGAACTGCTCGCGGACCAGGATGTTGAACTCGTGGACATTTGCACGCCGACGGCGCTGCATCCCGGGCAAATCACGGCGGCGATGCGCGCCCACAAGCACGTCCTCTGCGAAAAACCGCTGGCGGAAAATGCGGCCGACGTGAAAAAAATTCTCGCGGCGGCGAACGGCAACGGAAATTTCCTGATGCCCGCGATGTGCATGCGGTTCTGGCCGGGCTGGGCGGAGATGAAAAAAATTGTCGCCGAAAAAACGCACGGCGCAGTGCTGGCTGCCAACTTCCGGCGCGTGTCCGCCAAACCTGCCTGGAGCCAGGCGGGTGTTCACGCGGGCGGCGCGCTTTACGATTTGCACATCCACGACACGGACTTCGTGAATTATCTTTTCGGCCGGCCGCAGAAGGTTTTTTCCACCGGCGTCATGGACGCGTCCGGCAATATTGACCACGTCCACACGCAATATATTTACGCGCACGGCCCGGCGGTTCACGCCGAGGGAAGCTGGCTGCTGACGGAAGGGTTTAACATGGCGTTTACGCTGAACTGCGAGCAGGCGACGATTGATTTCGATCTCGCCCGCGGTGCCGGTGCGCTGCAAATCGCGCGGCGCGGCAAGACGCAGCGGATGCTCAAGCCCGCCGGCACGGACGGCTACAGCGCGGAGATCCGCTATTTTGTGAACTGCGTGGCGCGCGGCGAAAAGCCATCTGTCGTCACGGCGCACGACAGTGTGACGGCGCTGGAAATTTTGCGGGCTGAGGAAAAATCTGTGCGGACGGGCAAGGTCGTGAAGGTGTGAAGATGGTAGGTCAAGTCGCGCTGCGACTTGACCTGACCGCGCAGTGGTCACTTTGGGGCGTGACATTTTTGGCGCGCGAAAGATTCTGTCGCCTGAGGCTGCGCCCGGCGACGGGTTTGTTGCCGCGCGAAAAACGCCACCGCGCTACCGCTGAAATTTGCTGACGCGATTTAATTTTAAAATGAAACTGTTGCCCCGGCAAATTTTGAACGACACCAAATGAATGCTTCAATCCGCCTAAAACTGTTCGTCATGATGGCCTTGGAATTTTTTATCTGGGGCGCGTGGCTGCCGCTCATCTTTGGTTATTTGCCGAGCTTGGGGTTTTCGCCGGGCGAGCAGGCGTGGATTCTCAACGCGTTTCCCATCGCGGCCATCGTGGGGATGTTTTTCAGCAACCAGTTTTGCGACCGCAATTTCGCGGCGGAAAAATTCCTCGCGTTCAGCCACCTCATCGGCGGGCTAGCGATGCTCGGGCTGGCGTTCACGAAAACTTTCTGGCCGTTCTTCGGGCTGATGCTCGTGCACTGTTTGCTGTTCGTGCCGACGATGTCCATTGTGAATTCCATCGCCTTCGCGCACCTGAAAGATTCGCAAAAAGAATTCGGCCTCGTGCGCATGGGCGGGACGATTGGCTGGATTCTCGCCGCGTGGCCGTTCACGTTCATCCTTGTGGACTGGGACAAGGTTCACGCCGCGAACGCACCAGGCTTTGTCGCTTGGATTGGCACCGTGCTGGGCAACGGTTTGACCGGCGAAAAATTGAAGGCGGCGACGGCGTGGACCTACATCGTGGCCGGCATCGCCTCGCTCGCGCTGGCGGCGTTCAGCTTTGTGCTGCCGCCCACGCCGCCAAAAAAATCCGGCGAGGGCGCGGTGGAAAAACTCGCATGGCTCGAGGCGCTGAAATTTCTGAAACACCCGTTCATCCTCGTGCTGTGGCTCGTCACCCTGTTGGATTCCTTCGTGCACAATTGTTATTTCAACTGGACGGGAATGTTTCTCGGCGCGGACCCGGCGGCGGGCGGCGTGGGCATTCCCGGCAACTGGATCATGCCGGTGATGAGCGTGGGGCAGGTCGCGGAAATTTTGACGATGTTCATCCTTGGCGCAACGCTCGCACGGCTTGGCTGGCGCACGACGATGATCGTGGGCATCCTCGGCCACGCCGCGCGGTTTGCGGTGTATGCGTTTTTTCCGCAGCACGCGGGGCTGATCATCGCGGTGCAAATCCTCCACGGCATCTGCTACGCGTTCTTCTTCGCCACGGTTTATATTTTTGCCGATGCGTATTTTCCGAAGGACGCGCGGGCCAGCGCGCAGGGACTGTTCAACGTCATGATTCTCGGCGGCGGCGCGCTGCTGGCAAACTCGATTTGCCCGTATCTCGGCCAATCCGTTTTCACGCACGAGAATGTTACAAATTTCAAAGGCTTGTTCCTCGTGCCGATGGGCTGCGCGCTCGCGGCGACGGTGGCCCTGGCCCTGTTTTTCCATCCGCCGAAGGGGCTGGAGGCTGGTAAGACCGGCCATTGACGTTCGAGCCGACAGCCATGTGAATGTTACCTATTCGGAACAAATGATACATTTTTCGGCTTTGAGATTTTAGGTTCCAGATTATTGTCAGTAACAAGATTTGTTGAATTAGAGCGCAAACTGCTTTTGACACAAACCCAGAAACCAAACCAAGGTCAACCATGAAACAAAAACTCAACTCCATTCCCCTGTGGAACCGTATCAAACTTCCCGCCAAAATTCTGGCGGCACTTGCGTTTGCCGGACTCGTCGGCTCGGCGCAGGCGCAGGTCACTTACACGCCGTTCTTAACCAACGTCTGGGTCGTCGTCGCCGGTGCTTATCCCGATTTGACCAACAGCAGCGGCAACAATGTGCGCGGTATTGCCATTAACCCGACTACCACCAATGTTTTGTATGCCAGCACCGCCGCCGGCTCAAACCATGTGGGTATTGTTTCCTTTGCCAGCGGCAGCAATTATCTAGCTTCGTTGAATGCCCAGACGATTTCGGCCGGCACATTGGGCATGGAAGGTGTGCGTGTGGCGGATGATGGAACCATTTACACTTGGAATCTTTCCGGAGCTCCCGCATCCCGCTTCTTGATTTTTAAGTGGCCGAGCGAAGCCACCGGTGTTAGTCCCACCGTGGTGTTTGACTCTTCAACCGCTCCGCCCTCATTCCAGTGGCGCATTGGTGACTACATGGATGTGCGTGGCAGCGGCACTAACACCGAAATCGTCGGCGTCGGCAGCGGCAGCGGCGTGAACATTACGACCAACTTCGTCATCTTCCGCCCAACGGACTCGACCTGCACGACGTTCACTAATTTCTCCATCACCATTCCTGGCGGCGTAAACAATCTCTGCGCGGCTGGCATCGCGTTTGAAGGCACAAACAATGCCGTGTGGATTCGCCAATCCGGTTCACAAAACACTCGTCGTATTACCTACACCCCGGCGGTGATGTCGTCCGGCGCTTGCGCCCGCACGAACACCGTGGATCAGTCCGTTTGCCAAGGTTTGAAATACTATGCTTCAACCAACGGCGTTCAATTGCTCGCTACGGTGCAGGCAAGCATCGGCAACGGGGCCAACCAGATTGCCCGCGTTTTTCAAATACCGACCAGTCCGACCGCACCTTTTATCCCGGTTTTGAGTTCGAATATTCCAGCCGTCGCGGGCAGCGTGAACGGCAACGGCCTCGGCAACGTGGATGCCCAGAATGGCTATTTCGTTTTCGGCGCTCCTGGACACGGTTTGTCACTGTTCAAGCTTGGTTTCGTCACCACGGCTCCACCATCTGGTTTGAGTGTGACGGCTTCCGGTTCCACTTTTGTTTCCGGCTACGGTTTGAATGCCGTCTTCACCGGCACTGCCTCCGGTTCCGCGCCGCTCATTTATCAATGGTATAAAACGGATAGCTCAACTTATACCAATGCCATCAACTTTGGCATCACGAACGTGCTGACCATCACCAACGTCACCACGGCCGATGCTGCCGGTTACTTTGTCATCGTCACCAACCTTTACGGCAAGGCTACTGGTTCTGTAGCCAGTATCACGGTGTTGCCCAACGGCGGTTCGACGCTGGCCAGCAACCTCTGGTCGCTCGCACCGGGCAGCCGCCCGTATCTTACCACCGGCGACACGCAACGCGGGTTGGGCTATGACACGAACCTCAACCGCGTCGTGGTGGTCACGCGCTCACCCACGAACGGCATTCTGTTGTTGGACGGCAACACCGGGGCGGACGTTGGCAATCTGGACATCTCCGCGTTGTTGGCCATCACGCCGCCGGGAACTTTCCCAATCAGCATGTGCGGCGTGGCGGATGACGGTGTGGTGTATGTCGCCAACCTCATCACCAGCGCCAGCTCGGATTCGTTTGCCATCTACAGTTGGACCTCGGCTGATCCTTCCGCGACGATTGGCCAGGCCTACGCTGGCAACCCGGGTGGTGATGCCGGATGGACCGGCTCAATCGGTCGCCTCGGCGACACAATGGCTGTGCGTGGTCGGGGCACGGGCACGCAAATTCTCTGCACCTTCCGCAACGGCACGAACGTTTGCATCTTCACCACCGCTGACGGTGTGACCTTCGTTCCGAACATCATTGCCATCACCAACTTGGCCGCCTCCATCGGTGCGGCCGACCCGTTCACCAGTGCATCGCCGATTGGATTGGGTTGCGCCTTTGGCGCGGGCAACACCTTCTGGGCCAAGTCCACCAGCTACAATCTGCGGCAGATTTCATTCGATCTAACCTCCGGCACCGGCGCGGTCATCGGCAGCTACGCGATGCCGGGCACGGAAGCGCCCATTGGAGTTGATCCGATCAACGGCTATGCCGCGCTGATTGGGGTGAATGAAACCCCGATGAACCTGCCGATCTACGACATCACCACGCCGTTCGGCCCCACCATCAACACACTGGTGGATCGCGAAGCGTATGGTGCCAACAACGCCAACGGTAACGGCACTGGCGCGGTGGTGTTCGATACGGCTGGCCACCGGATCTTCTCGTTGAGCTCCAACAGCGGCATCTTGGCGTTGACCTATGCGCCGCGGTTGTTTTACACGCCGGTTCCTGGCGGTATCTCCATCAGCTGGGACGGCGGCACCGCCACCTTGCAGTCCAGCACGAACCTGCTCACCGGTTGGAGCGACGTGACGGCGACCAGTCCCTACACCAACACGGCGGCGAGCAAGCTGTTCTTCCGCCTGAAGCGCTGACAGCCGGCACAGATTGAATCAAGAAACGCTGCGTCCGCCAGGGCGCAGCGTTTCACTTTCAAAGAATAATTCTCTGGCCCTGGTTTGAAAAAAATTGCCACTGGTGAACATTATCCCATGTTCCGGAAAATTTTATTGCCGCTGCTGGCGCTGATTTGCGCAGGCCTGTCTTTGCCGGCCGCGCCAATCCGCGACGGCGGCATTGATCCCGCGAACCTCGGCAAAGGCGTCTGGATTTATGCGATGAAAGATGCGACCAACAAACTCGGTGGCCACATCACAAGCGTCACGAACATCAACAGCCTGATGGCCTATTACAAATCCGCGGGGCTGCGCTACTGCATCATCAAGTCCGCCACGAGCGACAAGCTGTTTGGCGACTGCACCACCGGCGGGCAACTTACCAGCAAT
>CAIKKJ010000101.1 GCA_903827955.1 uncultured Verrucomicrobia subdivision 3 bacterium | reverse complement strand
TTTGATCCCACAAATGATCGCCGGTGGTGATGACGTCTACGCCATAACCAAAAAGTTCCGTGGCGATGTCCGGCGTGATGCCGTTGCCGCCGGCGGAGTTTTCTCCGTTGGCGATGACGAAATCAAGCGCGTGCTGCTCCCGCAGTTTCGGGAGCAATGTCTTGACGGCGCGCCGTCCGGGTTCGCCCACGATGTCGCCGATGAACAGGATTTTCACGGCGGAGATTTAAACACGAAACACACGAAACACACGCAAGAAAATGGCAGCGGCGGAAATTGGTAGGGACGGCGCGCTGCGCCGTTCCCCGTCGCCGAGCGCAGCGTCAGGCGACGGAATCGCACTGTGAGGACGCCTATCCAACCACGTTCGTTCCGCCCTGCGCTTCGCTCCGGGCGGGGACGGCGCAGCGCGCCATCCCTACCCAGTCACAAGCAGCACGCCAGCGCGCCGAGTGCGGCGGCGGCGAGCCAGAGCAGTAGCACGGCGGAAGTTTTGCTGCAGCCGGCGCGGACGAGCCGGTGCGAAAGATGGTTCGTGTCGCCAATCCAAAACGGTTTTTTGTTCAGCGTGCGGAGCAGGCTGACTTGCGCGATGTCAATCAACGGAATCGCCAGCACGAGCAGCGGCGCCAGCACGGCAAGCGGATGCGGGTTTTTCTTCGTATAGAAATGCGGAAGAATTGCCATCACTGCGAGCAGGTAGCCGACGAGGTGGCTGCCGGCATCGCCGAGAAACGAACGAGCGTTCGGAAAATTCCACGGTAAAAATCCGACGAGCGCGCCGCACATCAGGAAGCCCGTGAGCGCGACGAGGTATTCGCCGCCCGCCGCCGCGATGAGCGCAAAAATAAACGCGCCAATCGCGCCGAGGCCGGCGCACAGGCCGTTCATGTTGTCCATGAAGTTGAAGGCGTTGATGACCGTGAGCACCCAGAGCACTGTGATGGTGTAGCTGAAAATATCGCTGTGAACAAACAGCGTGATGCGCTTGCAAACAGTGGCGACGAGCAGTGCCACCAGAAACTGGCCGATTAATTTCGGCAGCGGTTTTAATTCGTGCTTGTCATCGATCCAGCCGAGCAGCGTGATGGCAATGCCGCCGATCGCGATGGCGGCGAGTTCCAGTCCGCGTTTGTCCAGTCCGTGCGCGATCAGGCCAGCAAAGGAGATTTTTACCAAGCCAAGCTGGATGAAGATCGTGCCAGCGAGCAGCGGAAGTAATATTCCCGTGAGCACGGCGAAACCGCCGGCGAGGGGCGTGGCGGTGTCGTGGATTTTTGGCGCGTCGTAATTTTTTCCATCCCGCGGATCGTCGAGCAGGTTGGTCCGCAGGCACCAGCGACGCCAGAGCGGTAACGCGAGGAGCGTGGTGAGAAACGCACCTGCGAAGGCGGTAGTGAAAAAGTTGAAGGGGAAAGTCACGCGCGTATGCCGCGTTTGGCGGCCAGATTCAGGTAAACATTGTATTGGTCGTCCACCATTTTTTCGACGGAGAAATTTTCACGGACGAAGTTTTTTCCATTTAAACCAAACTTGGAGCGCAGTTCGGAATTGCGGGCAAGCAGCAGCAATTTTTCCGCCGCCGCGTCAGTATTGCCGGTGCGGACGATGAAGCCAGTTTCGTTTTCCAAGCAAACTTCATCCGCGCCGTCGAAATCATAGGCAACGACCGGCTTGCCGGCCGCCAACGCCTGCGGCAAGGCGCGCGACAACGCCTCGCGATACGAAAGATGCGCGAGGCAATCCATGAGGCCGACGTAGCGTGCGACGTCGCCAGGCGGGACGAGGCCGGTGAAAATGACTTTGCCGTCGAGACCGAGCGCGCGGATCTGATTTTCAATTTCGCCGCGCAGCGCGCCGTCGCCGATGAACAGCAGGCGCGCGTGCGGAACGTGCGGGAGAATTTTGGCGAACGCGGCGAGCAGGTCGGCGTGGCCTTTGAGTTTGAAGAGGCGTGCGATTTTGCCGATGACGAAATGGTTTTCTGCGAGGCCGAGTTTTTTTCGCAAAGCGAGGTCGTTGGTGGAATTCAGAAATGGTTCCAAATCAAAGCCGCTGAAGATGCGTGTGAACATTTCCGGCTTGCCAATTCCGGCGGCGAGATAGAGTTTCGTCATCGCGCCTGCGGAGCAGAAAAAATGATCCGTGACGCGTGAGGCGTGACGTTCGGCGGCGGTGAAAACAAAGTTGGCGAACGCGCCCTGGAAATTTCCGAACGACGGGCCGTGGATGTGATGAATGATGACCGGCACGCCGGCGCGTTTCGCGGCGAGGCGCCCGAGGATGCCCGCCTTGCCGCTGTGGGTGTGGACGAGGTCGGGTTTTTGTTCGCGCAGGATTTTTTCCAATTTGCGGAGCGCGATAAAATCTTTCAGCGGATGGACGGGGCGGATGAGTTCGGGAACAAGCGTGAGCAGTCCGGGAATGTTTGCCGCATCATCTTCGAGCGAACCTTCGGGGCCGACGGTCGGGCCGGAAATTAAATTTACTTCAATTCCGGATTTCGCCCGCAGGCCGCGGATGGTGGCGAGGGTGTTTTCCTGCGCGCCGCCAATCACGAGCCGGGTGATGATGTGGGTGACGCGCATGGCGCCGGTCATTTGCCGCGCAACTGGGCCACGCGGTCGCGGACGGCTATGAATTCCGGCGAGTTGGTCGGGGCGTTGGCGAGGTAAATTTCGTAATTGCGGAGCGCCTCGGAGTTTTCTTTTTTGTGCCAGGCAATTTCGCCGAGGCCGTAGGCGACGGCGAATGAGTTGGTGTAAGTGGCTTGCAAGGCGCTGTAATCCAGCCGCGCCTGGTCATAATTTTCGCTTTTGAAATAGGCGAGGGCGCGGTTGAAACGGGCGCTGGCATCGTTGGTCTGAAGCGCGAGAACGCGGGTCATGGCCTTGATGGAATCTTCGTAGGCACCGAGCTGAATGCAGGCGTAGCCCTTGCCGAACAGCCAGGTGACGTCGTCTGGTGTCCGCGTAAGTTTGTGGTTGATGATGTGTAGAGCGTTGGTGAAAAGTCCCCGGGTGAAATAGACTTGAGTGGCGGCGGTGAGCAACGCATCGTCTTCGGGATGGCGGCTGATTTCGATTTCTAGCAGGTCGGTGCCGTCGGCGACTTCGTTTTTTTGGAAATGAGCGGAAGCGGCAAGAACATTGAGACCGGTGGAATTTTTTTCGTTCAGGCCGAACTTCAATGGTTGTGTAAGCGGGTCGTGGATGGCTTCCAACGCGCGGTCGGCCAGATGGTTGAAGACATAGATTTGGGCGAGCTGGAGCCGCGTGGCGAGGTTTTCCGGGGCGAGCTGGCGGACGCGGGTGAACTGGTTGGCAGCTTGCCGGAGAAATCCGTTTTGGGTGAACTGGTAACCGGCTTCAAAGCTGAAGCTAATGTCATCGAACGGGCCGTTGGCAGTGACGACTTCGTTCCAGTTGCGGTATTTTCCGAACTGGTCGGCGTTGACGCGGGCGGGGTTGATTTCTAGCGGCCGACCGGCGCGCAAACTTTCGTTGAAGGCGAGGTTGATGTCGGCGACGATGTTGTCGGGATTGAGATGTTTGGCCTGCTGGAACCGTTTCGCGGCTTTTTCCAGTTCGCCCGCTCGTTGCAGTTGCACGCCCCAGTCATTGAGGCTGCGCGAACAGAACATGCCGGCGAGGATGGCGTTTTGATCAGTTTCCGGCGCGGGATGCAGATGCATCAACAGCCATTCAAAAATGTTTTTTGGCTTGGTGGGGGCGGGCTTGACGAGAGCTTTTTGCACGGCCGGTTCCAGTTCGGCCACGACCTTGTCCCAGAAAATTTCATTTTCGGCGGCCAGATTTTTTTCCAGCGGCGGCGGCAGGATGGTGTCTTCGGGTAGTTTTTTCAGCGGATAGGCCAAGCCGTGCGCTTCCGGGTAGAACTCCTCAAAATAATAACCGTAGCTCGGATGCAGGTAGCAAAGTGCGTTTGACTTGGCGAGCGAGTCGAGCAATGTCAGCAGCTTCAATGGGCTGATGCCGTTCGCGTCGTCCGGTTTGACGGTAAGGGGGAATTTTGCTCCGTGTTTCAAGTGGACGTGCTGGTGGTAAGGCGGCCAGTTGAGCGCCATGGTGTCGAGCAGGACGAAATCCTGAGCGCGGTTTTCACGGTCCACGGCGGCCTGAATCAGAATGGCGCGCAGCGGTTGATCCTGGCCGGGGGTGTCGCTGTCGCACAGGACAATCGCGCCTTTTTTGGGCAAGCTTTCCGTGGTGAATTGGGCAAATTTCAGCAGCGTGTCGCTGTTGATTTGTTTGATGATTGGGCGGTTTTTGTAAATCAAGGTGCCGACGGTCAAGGTGGCGCAGACAACGGTGAAGCCGATGATCACCGGGCACAGCCACATCAATGCCGGCGGAAAAATGGGCAACGGATTTGAATCGCGGCGAGAAGCCACCGGCTTGCGGCCGAACACCAGCAGGCAGTAGCCGCAGCAATAGCCGATGCTCAACGCGGCGAGGAAATTCAGCGTGAGCGCCGGCGTGTTCAAGAGTTGCTGCGGGCTGAATTGCGGGTCAAGCAGCACCCACACGCAGACAGAAAAAACCGCCGCGTGGACGAAGTGCACCATTGTGCTGGCCAGTGCGGTGCCAATCCGGCTGTTGTCGCCGTAGCTGGAGCTCCAACGGATGGACATCAGCAGCAATGGCAGCAGCGTGGACAGTCCCGCCAGCGCGAGGTGGACGCGAACATCGCTTTCCTTGATGGATTTCAAAACCTGCCAGTCAATGCGAATGTTCGGCCGCATCGCATCCCAGATGCCGATCTTGAACTCGGAGGTGAACTTTGCCACCAACGGCAGCAACAGCAGCAGCGACATTCCCGCCAGCCCGCACAAGGTCAGCCGGATGAGGAAACGCACGTTGAAAAACTCCAGTTTTTTCGTCCAGATGATCGCGGCCAGAAAAATCGGGAAGAAGCCGAGGAACATCCAGTTTTCGGCGATGCCCGCGCCGCAGGCCACCACCGCCGTGATCATCCGCCATTCTTTTTCATCCAGCCGGTATTCCAGCAGCAGCCAGAGGATTGAAGCGAAGATTAACAGGTCAAAGGTCTCGCCGGTGAAGCTGGTGGCGTGTTTCCAGAAAGTCAGTTGCAAGCCCAGCATAAGCACCGCGAGCAGCGGCGGGAAAAAAGATTGCCAGCCGGTGAGAAAGCTGAAGTCGCTTTTCTCGCGCTGCCGTTGCGGTTCCGTGCGGTCCTGCGGCAACAGCGCCACGCAGCGCGCCAGCAGCACCAGCACCAACGCGGCACAGCCGGCAGAAAATAAATTCAAAGCCAGCGGAAGTTTGGCCGGCGAAATCCAGTGGAACGGCAGTGTGGCCAGATACAGCAGCGGACTGTAAAGCTGCGGTTGCCAGATGTAGCCCGCCACTTGCGCCACCTGGCCGACGTTGGCCAGTGTGATCCAGCGGTTCAGCGTGAACCAATACACGCCGAACATTGCCGCGCCCAGCAGCCACGGCAGCAGCAGGGGCACAAAACTTTTCCTTGGGTCGGTTTGATTTTCTTTTGGCATCGGGTTTTCCAGTTTGGCGGCAATGGCAGCGCGTTGGCAAGTTCAGTTTCGGCGGCGCAAATCCGCCACACATTCGACATGCTGCGTTTGCGGAAACATGTCCAGCGGTTGCACCCGCGCCAGTTCAAAGACACCGTCCGCGCACAAAACGTTCAAATCCCGCGCCATCGTCGCCGGATGACACGAGACGTAAATCACCTGGGCCGGCCGCGTCGCGCGCAGTAATTCCAGCAGCGACGGCCAGCAACCTTTGCGCGGCGGGTCGAGCAGCACGGCGGTCTGGTCCACGGGAAATTTTTTCAGCAGCTCCGGCAGCGCTTCCTCTGATTTGGCGGCGATGAATTCACCATTGTTAATTTTGCGTGACGCTGCGTTTTCCCGCGCCGCACGGATGGCCATCTGGTCATATTCCACACCGACAAAACTTTTCACCGCGCCCGCCGCTTCGATGCCAAAGAAGCCCACGCCACAATACAGATCAATCAAATGCCGCGCGCCGCTGTCCTTGAGAAAATTCTTCACCGTGCTGACCAACTCTGGCAGCAGAAAAAAATTATTTTGGAAAAACGAATCCTTCGGCACGACCCAGCCTTCCGGCTGCACGCGCAAAACGACTTTCAACCCGCCACGCGGCGGCGGATTCGCCCGGACGTGCGTGATTTGCTCGTTCAACGGCGGCTCCGCGATTTTACATTCTTCGATATCCTGCACAAAATTGTTGTCCGCGCGGATGAAACCGATCTCCAGCTTCTTGGCCGGGCCGTTCCATTGGCTGCGGATCATGATGCGGTTGCGATAATGATACGGTGCCGGGCAGGGGAGCACCGGCGCGACGCGTTCCGGCGAAATTTTTCCGACACGCTCGAACAAGTCCGAAATCTGCTTGTGCTTGAATTGCAACTGCGCCGCGTAATCAATGTGCTGATATTGGCAGCCGCCGCATTGCGTGTAGTAACGGCATTCCGGCGCGACGCGCTGCGGCGAGGCCGTGGTGATGTGCAGCAATTTCGCGCGGGCAAAATTCTTTTTCACTTCGATGATTTCCACCTCCGCCGTTTCGCCGGTGATGACGAAGGGCACGAACACCACAAATTCATCAATGCGCCCCACGCCTTCGCCGCCGAACGCGAGGTCGTGGATGGTCAGGGAAATCTGGTCGCCAATTTTGAGAGACACGCCCACAGCCTAGAATTTTCCGTGCGCTGGAAAAAGTTTTTTCGCGGCTGCGGAGGAAATCATTTTGTGCCATTATTCCGTGGCCATGACGACGGCGAACAAAATCACCATCCTGCGGATTCTGCTGATTCCGTTTTTTGTGGTGGAGATGATTTACTACGTTCGCACCGGCAACGAGGCGTTTCGGCTCGCCGGACTTTTGTCCTTCGCCGTCGCCTCGATTCTCGACGGCGTGGATGGCTACATCGCGCGGCGCTACCACCAGTGGAGCGAGCTGGGCACGATTCTCGATCCGCTTGCGGATAAATTACTGCTCGTCTCGGCCATCGTGCTGTTGAGCTTTGATAATTCCCCGCGTCTCGGCCAGCTCCCGCTCTGGCTCACCGGCACGATCATCGGCCGCGATTTGCTGCTCGGCCTCGGCGCGGTCGTCGTGCGGCTTGTGGTCGGAGAAATTATTGTGCGTCCGCGGCTCACGGGAAAAATCGCCACGGTGTTGCAAATGGCCGTCGTCATCTGGCTCCTCCTCGAATGGGATCAGGCGCAAGGCGCGGCGTGGCTGCGATTGCTTGAGCTGGGTGCGGGATTATTCACCGGTGCGTCCGGCTTGCTCTATATTTTCGACGGCGCAAAACAACTCGGCGCGCATCCCGCCAGTCTGCCGGTGAAGCCGGGGACCACGAATGAACATAAATAAATACGAATTGCTTTTCTATTTGTGTCCATTCGTGTTTATTCGTGGTTCAAATTTATGGCCAAAGAAATTGAATTGAAATTGAAGGTTGGTGAGGTCGCTCCGAAATTTTCCGTGGCGACCAGCGGCGGCGGAAAAATTTCCCTCGCCGATTATCTCGGCAAAAATGTCATTCTCTATTTTTATCCGCGCGACGACACGCCGGGTTGCACGAAGGAAGCCTGCGCTTTCCGCGATGAGTTCGCGCAGTTCAAGCAAAAGGGCGCGGTGGTTTTTGGCGTCAGCCCGGACTCTGTGAAGTCGCACGACAAGTTTGTGGAAAAATTCAAGCTGCCCTTCACGCTGCTCGCGGACGAGGATAAAAAAATCGTCGAGGCCTACGGCGTGTGGGGCGAAAAAAGTTTCATGGGCCGGAAATATCTTGGCGTTTATCGTGTGACGTTTCTCATCGGCCCGGACGGCAAGATCAAAAAAATCTGGCCGACGGTGAAGCCGGAGGAGCATGCGGCGGAAGTGCTGGCCGCCTTGTGATTTAGATTTATTCTAAATCAAGTTTGACACCGGCGGCCTGAATTTCCAGAATTCGCACCAGTTCGTTTTAACAACCAAACCAAAAACAAAATATTATGCCTATCGCTGTCGGCTCCAAAGCCCCTGATTTCACGCTCAAATCCAAATCGCCCGCCGATGTGGAAGTCAAGTTGAGCAACAACTTCGGCAAGAAAAACACCGTCCTGCTGTTTTTCCCGCTCGCTTTCACCGGTGTTTGCACCGCTGAAATGTGCAGCCTTTCCGCCGGTCTCGACGCCTACGCCAGCCTCGGTGCGGATGTCATCGCCGTCAGTGTGGACAGTCCATTCGCGCAGGCTGCGTGGGCTGCGAAGGAAAAAATCACCATCACGCTCGCCAGCGATTTGAACAAGACCGTTACCAAAGCTTACGACGTGGTGTTTCCGATGCTCGCCGGCGTGGGCGATACTTCCGCGCGCGCGGCCTTCGTCATCGACAAAAACGGCGTGGTGCAATACAGCGAGCAGACCGCGACGCCGAAAGATTTGCCGAACTTTGAAGCCGTCAAGGCGACGCTTGCGAAGTTGCAATAAATTCGCCCGCATTTTTCAAACGCCGTCACCGAACGCAAGTTCGGTGACGGCGATTTGTTTTCAAAGTTGGTTTTCCGGTGCCGGTTGGGAATTCAGCGCGCGTTCGATGAGCGATTTTTCCCGTGTGCCGTAATTTAGCTTCAAAGCTTCGGCGCGGGCGGATTCAGTCATTTTTCCCCAGGATTTTTTCAGGGCGTTGATCATTTTTTCGTCATCACTTTTCGCGGCAAGCGTGGTGAACTGGAATTCCAAAAAGACCAGGCACAACGCGTCTTCAAGCACGCGCACTTCGGCATCGGCGGGAAAATTTTTCTTGAGATTCAAGTCCTGCACGCGGCGGATGGTCTCCTCGTCGTAGCCAACCTCGCGGAGGATGGTGCCGGATTTTTCGGCGTGAAATTTTTTGAGGTCGGCGCGCCATTTCAGATAGCCAGGGCGGGTCTGGGGATAACTTTCGCGCGGACTTTCCCAGCGGCAGATGTGCTGGCAGCGCGCAGCCAGGCGCAGCGGTTCGGTGGCGCTTGGGCAAAGTTTGTGAACCCATTCCGTGAGGCGTTCGGCGTAGAGGCGTTCGCGCGGTTGGCCGTTTTCGGAATTCGGGTCGCGTGAGTTTTCCGCGTCAAAGCGGGCGGCGGCCAATAAAAACTTTTCGTTCACGCGCCGAGTTTTTCCGAAGTGCAAAAAAATGCAAGCGGGTTCACTACCGCATTTTCTCGCGAAATTTTTTGGCGGACATGCCCACGGCGCGCTTGAAGGCGACGCAGAAGCTATTGATGCTCTGGTAGCCGCAGTCGAGCGCGATGGTCTCGACTTTCTGGTCGGTCTTGGTGAGGAATTTTTTGGCGCGCTCAATGCGGACGCGCTGGAGTTCCTGACCGGGGGTGCGGCCGAGGTGTTCCAGGAATGCCTTGTGCAGGCCGCGGCGCGACATGGCGGAGACGCCGACGAGATCTTTGATGCAAATGGGTTCGTGGCCGTGTTCCCAAATGTGGCGCAGGCTGCGGGCGACGCCTTGATGTTTGATGGTGAGGATGTCGCTGCTCTTGCGGACGACGACGCCGGCGGCTGGGATGCGCACGGGTTCGACTGAAGGCTTGCCGCCGTGCATCAATTGATCAAGAAGTTCCGCGCCGCGATAGCCGAGGACTTCCAAATTTGTGTCCACGCTGGAAATCGGTGTGCGCATGGCGTCGGGCGCCAGTAGATAACTTTCCGTGCCGACGATGGCGACTTCCTCTGGGATTTTGATGCCCACGCTTTCGCAGGATTCCAAAACGTCCAGTGCCTGTTGGTCATTCGCGGCGAAGACGGCGAGCGGCTTGCCGGCGGCTTTCATCTGCGTGGCGAGCCATTTGCGTTTGCGTTGCCATTCCTGTTTGCCGGTGGCGTAGGCTGGGGACTCGAGCCACCGGAGCCAGGAACAGTTGTGGCCTTCTGCGGAGAGCGCCTTGATGAAACCGAGGCCGCGCTCTTCGTAGGACCAGTTGTTGGCGTCGCTGTAAAAACAGAAATTGGTGAAGCCACGCGTGATGAAATGTTCCGCCGCGAGTTTGGCGGCGTGGGCGTGATCTTCGAGCACACGCGAGAATTTCAATTGCGGTCGGCGAAAACTAAAGTCCACGGTGGGCAGTTTAGCGGCGCTGACGAATTCCGCCAAATCGTCACCTGCGCCGAGCCAGGCAAGAATACCGTCGCCCTGCCAGCCCCACGGGATGACTTTTTCGCGCGTGTAGTCGGCGTAGAGGTGCCAGCCATGTTCCTGCGCATATTTTTCAATGCCCTTGTGGAGCCGGTAGTCATACCAGCCGAGGGCGAGCAGCACGCGCTTTTGTTTTTTGGCCATTGAGTTGCGACTACTTAAAGCGCAATGCCGAAACAATTCAAGCTTTTCCCGAAGCGAAGTGCATTTATTTCAAACAAGATTGCAGGTCGCAAGGGTTCACAGTCGAGATATCATGAAGTAAGGTAAGACTGTTCCCCATTACCGTTTTAAGAACTATGAATCTGACGCGTCAAACCAAATTCGCCTTCACGTTGATTGAACTCCTTGTGGTGATCGCCATCATCGCCATTCTCGCGGCGATGCTATTGCCAGCGCTTGCCAGTGCCAAAGAGCGCGCCAAGCGAACCCAGTGCGTGAACAATCTCCACCAGATCGGGGTTGGGGTGAACGTTTTTTCCATTGATAACAACGACTTTATGCCGCCGCTGAAATGGCGGGATGGCAATCCGCAATATCCCTACGAGATGTTCCGTTACACGCCGGTGAATGCCACGGCGAACCCGCCGAACTACGATTCTGACGGTGGGCCATATAATTTAGGTTCGCTCTGGGCCTCGGGGTTGGCAAATGGGAAGATGTATTACTGCCCCAGCCTCAACAACCCGGCAGATAACGTGACTTGGGAATTTTATTCTCAAAAGACCCTCTGGCCATTTGGCGGCGACCCGGCGGCTTCCAATCCGGGTTATGTTCGCTCTGGTTTTAGTTATTATCCCCAGCCAAGAACTTTGGCCACGGTCACCACGGCAATCGGGCCGAAAGATATTCCTCAATGGCCTGATTACACGGTTTCGTCCGCTGACCTCAAGGCCATGATTTGTGTTCCGCGTTTCAAACTGACCTCGATTGATCAGACCAAAAGCATGGTGGTGGACGTGATGTTCAAAGGGCTGTCACAAATCTCGCACAAGAGCGGCGGAAATAATGCCGGCGGCGTTGATGCGGGTTTTGGGGACGGCCATGTTGCCTGGCAGGGAGTAAAAAACGAGCCGGATGCATTTAATGCAAATGTCTGGGCGCAGATTGCCGCCGGCGGAGCAAGCGGCGGCCAGAACTGGCGTTATGCTGTCAGTTTGTTGCGTCCATAAAATATTAAAAATGAATCGTCTGTATTCAAAATACCTAAACTTCTGAATCAATATGAATCGCAACCTTGTTTCAAAACTGTGTTTCTCCGCCATCATCGCCGCGATGCCGACTGGAGTCATGGCCACCACATTTTTCACCGATAACTTTTCAAACGGCAGCACGTTGACCAATAGCGCACCGGCCAACCCCACGGCCAACTCTACCGCTTATCAGCTTGTTTCCTCGAAGTCATGGGTGGGTTGTTCTTTAGCTGCAAACGACTTGAAGTTCGGCATAGCCGCCACCACTAGCGGTAGCACCGAAGTGCAGGCGCTATTCTCCACCAATCCCGTGGCGCTCACCGCCAACGGAGATTACATCCAGTTGACGGTGACTTTCACCAACACTTCCGGTCTTCTGACGCAAGCCAGTTCGCTGGGGTTTGGTTTGTATGGCAGCGGATCAGTCAACGGGATCACCAAGCCGGTCACGAACGGACTTAACGGCAATGCTACCAGCGCAAACACAACAGCGGTCACAGGTGCCGCGCAAAACTGGCAAGGCTACGTCGGTCAAATTGGTTTCAACGCCGGCAGTCATCGCATAATGACCCGTGCTGCGCAGACCGGTGCTGGCAACAACAATCAGGAAGCTGTGACCAGCGGTAGCGGCACAAGCAGCTATGCGAATCCAGCGGCGGCAACCGTCGGCGCGACGACGGCTTCCACTCTCACTTTGACCGCCGGTGCGACCTACACCGAGGTGCTGATCATTACGCTGCTCACGAATGATTTCAACAGCCTCGCCATCACGAACACACTGTATGCCGGCACGGGCACCGGCGGCATTGTGCTCACCAACTTCGGCGGCATCGCCACCAACGCCACATTGCTGACCAGCGGATTTGACTCGCTGGCCATTGGTTGGCGCGAGACGGGCAATCAGGCAACTACGATAGAGATTTCCTCCATCAAGGTTGAAGGCGTGGCCACGCCGGTTGCCACCGCACCGATCATCACCACGCAGCCCGTTCCAGTTACCGTGGCTACTGGCGGCTCCAGCATTTACAACGTCGTCGCCACCGGCGTGAACCTGACTTACCAATGGCATCGCCACGGAACGAACTTGTTGAATGGCGGCAACATTTCCGGAGTCCCCAGCAGCACGCTCATCATCAACAATGCCAGTGCCGCCGATGTGGCCACTAGCGCGAACGGCTACTACGTCACCGTTTCCGGTGCGGGCGGCTTCAGCGTCAATTCCACCACCAATGCGCTGACACTGGGAACGGCCAAAAATCTCGTTTGGGCCGGAGCCGGTTCGGCTTGGGACTTGAACACCTCTGCCAACTTCTTGGATCCGGTCAATCCCGCTACATTTAATTACGGCGACGCAGTGACCTTTAATGATGTTGGCGCGGCCAATTCGGCAGTAACCTTGACCGGCAGTTTTTTGAGCGCGTCATCGGTGACCATTGATGGCAGCACCGTGTATAACTTTAGCGGCACTGGCAGTTTCGCCGGCACTGGTTCGTTGATTTACAAAGGTAGCGGATTTACTTCCATCAACAACCCTAACACCTACTCTGGCGGAACCGTCATCAGTAACGCCAGTGCTTATCTGGATTTGAAAAACGTCAATGGCCTCGGCACCGGCCCGCTCACGCTCGCTTTGGCCGGCGGCAAAATTGAAGTCGAACCCACTGCTAGCGCCTCGACTGGTTTCAACGGCAATGTGATTGTGAATGACGATTTCACCATTCAGTTCGATGGAACCGGCCAGTTTGCGGGGGTTTTTCTGGGTGATATTTCCGGCACGGCGAACAAGGTGCTCACCCTCACGCCAAAATCACCGTATGCCGCCGGCCAGATCCGGTTCCGCGCCTACGGCACCAACACGGTTTGCAATTCTGATATCATGCTCGCAGGCAATACTTCCGATCAGGCGCAATACTACGGCACCACGTTCGCTTACTACGGCGGGAGCGGTAGCCAGACCTACAACGGAGTTATTTCCGGCGACGGCGGTATCATCACCCGCGGCAACGGCACCATGTATCTGAATGGTATCAACACTTATGCTGGCGGCACCACTCTCACCTCCGGTGCATTAGGAGCGGGCAATGACAACGCCCTCGGCGCCGGTCCGTTGAATCTCGCGCCTGAAAACGGCGGCACCACCGGCAGCGGCACCATCTTTGCATCTGGTGGCGCACGCACGATTGCAAATACCGTCCAATACCCCAGCGGCACCAACAACTCCACGCTTATCATCGGCGGCACCAACAACATCACCTTCACCAGTCCAATCAACCTCGCAGGCGTGGACGGCAGCAGCACTTCCAACCGCACCTTCACGGTCAATAACACTGGGGCAACTACCCTGTCTGGTATCATCAGTGACGGTGGAAATGCAATTGGTTTCGTCAAGAACGGCACGAACACGCTCTATCTCAACAAAGCAAATACCTACTCCGGTCTGACCACCGTCAGCGCGGGCGTGCTGGCTGGTTCTGGCAGCATCGCTGGCTCAGTCATTGTCACCACCAACGCCAGCATCGGCGGCGGAGCGGCGTCCAGCCTCGGCACCCTTGCAGTTGGCGGCGATTTGACTTTGACCAACGGCGGCGGATTTTTCCGCGTCAATCGCTCCGGTTCGCAAAGTGATTTGATTTCCGTCAGTGGTGTTTTGACCAACACCGGCAATGGCAAAATCACCGTGACTAATCTGGGCTCAGTTCTGCAAGTGGGCGACACGTTCACGCTGTTCAACAAAGCCGTGGTCGGTGGTGCCTCTATGGTCGTGACTGGTGGCGGTGCGAGTTGGACAAATAGGCTGGCCGTAAATGGAACCATCCAAGTGATTCCCAGCGTCAACACCAATCCCACCAACATTACCGCCAGCGTCATTGGTAATGTGCTCACACTTTCGTGGCCGGCGGATCACACCGGTTGGCGTTTACAGGTGCAGACCAACACGCTGGCCAACGGTTTGAACCCAGCCAGCGCCGCGTGGTCTACGGTTTCCGGTTCTACTAATGTCAGCTCTACCGCCATCAACATCAATCCGGCCAACGGCTCGGTTTTCTACCGCCTCATCTATCCGTGATTTAACGTTCTTTTCGCATCGGGCGGACGTCAAACGTCCGCCCGATTTTTTTGTGGCGGTTATCGGCAGATGCCGCAAAAAATAAAAACGGCGCAGGAAAAAATCCTGCGCCGTTTTTTGAGTTTAATTTTTTCAGTGGCAGCCACAGCCGGAGCCGCACGAACCGCCTTCGGCCAGATCTTCCGCCGTGGGAATGCGGCCAAGCTCGATCGTCTTGCCGACCATCTTCTTCACCGAGCTTTGCAGCTCATGCATTTCTTCCTGTGCATCAAGGAAGCCGGCAGCCACAGGGTTTTTCAACAGCGCATCGCGGTCTTTTTCAAACGCGGCGATTTCCGTCGGGTCGAGCGGCTGACCGTGGTGCTGTTTTTCCTGGAGCGCCTGGCCTTTGCTCATCAGAGTTTCATACGCACCGCGTGCGGTGGCGTCGGAGAGGAAAGTGTCAATGCGCTGCTTGATGCCGCCGGTTTGGATCTGTTCCAGGATGGCGGTGCAAAGCTCGTTCGTTTTCGTTTCAATTTTTGTAGGCATAAAATTTTGCGACCAGAATAAACCATATTCAACCGCCAAAAGCAAATCCAACCACCACGAGAATTCGTGATGCGAACCAGGGCGCTTTCTTGTCCAATCAATTTGACACTGCCGGTGAAAATCGCTAAATCCTTCACCACACTCTATGCAATCCATCGAACTCCATCGGATAGATTACGCCATTCTCATCGCCTATGTCGCATTTGTGATTGGTATTGGCTGGAAACTGGCGCGCTACATGAAGACCTCGTCGGACTTTCTCACGTCCGCGCGTTCGATTCCAACGTGGGTCACCGGCTTAGCGTTTATCTCTGCGAACCTCGGCGCACTCGAACTCGTAGGCATGGCCGCGAGCGGCGCAAAATATGGCATCGCCACCGCGCACTTCTACTGGGTGGGCGCGATTCCCGCGATGATCTTTCTCGCCGTGTTCATGATGCCGTTTTACTACGGCTCCAAAGCGCGCTCGGTTCCTGAATATTTGAAAATGCGTTTTGATGAGCGCGTGCGCGCGCTGAACTCCGTCGCGTTCGCCGTGATGACCATTTTCGCCTCCGGCATTTCGATGAACGCGCTGGCGAAATTGTTGAACCAACTTCTCGGCTGGAATTACAACGTTGCCCTGTGGGTCTGCTCCGGCGTGGTGCTGCTCTACGTTTTGAAGGGCGGTCTTACCTCGGCGATTTACACCGAAGTCTTGCAGTTCTTCATGATCGTGCTTGGCTTCGCGCCGGTCGTCTGGCTGGGACTTAAAGATGTCGGCGGCTGGGACAAAATGACGACCGCACTGCACGGTGTCTCCACGGAAAATGGTTTTAAGGAAAACGCCTGGTCCAGCGCGTGGCAACCGCTCCTCGGCGGGCCGGCGGCAAATCCGATGGGCGTGGACTGGTTTGCGATGATCTTCGGCCTCGGCTTCGTGTTGAGCTTCGGCTACTGGTGCACCAACTTCCTCGTCGTGCAACGCGCGATGGCCGCGAAAAACATGACCGCCGCGCGCAACACGCCACTCGTCGCCGCCGTGCCGAAAATGTTTTTTCCGTTCCTCGTCATCTTGCCCGGCATGATTGCCATCGCGCTGACCTCAATGCCCGACAAAGGTTATCGCGTGCCGCCGCCGATTGTGGCGCAGGCGAACTACGACAAGGCCGTAGCCGCAGTCAAAAACGCCGACGCCGCGAATCCGGCTGCCGGTGTCGCCGCCGTCGGTGAAGCGCTTGGCAAAAAGGTGAACGCGGAAAAAGTTTCCGTCCTGATTTCCACCGTCGCCGGTTTCAAGGGCGCGCCAAATCAATTGACGGACACGCAAATCCAAAGCGGCCTCTATAACAGCATTGCCGAATACGACTACGATGGCGTCATCCTTTCGCTCGTGAAAAAATATTGCCCGCCCGGTCTGCTTGGCTTGGCGCTTACCGCATTGTTGGCGTCTTTCATGTCCGGCATGGCCGGCAACGTCACCGCGTTCAACACCGTGTTCACTTACGATTTGTATCAGGCATATTTTGCGAAAGGCAAAAGCGACTCGCATTATTTCTGGATGGGCAAGGTCATCACCGTCGTCGGCATCATCTTGAGCATCGGTGCGGCCTATTTCGCCTCGATGTATAACAACGCGATGGACATCATCCAACTGGTGTTCGGCTTTGTAAACGCGCCGCTCTTCGCCACGTTCCTGCTAGGTATGTTCTGGAAACGCACCACCGGCACGGGCGCATTCCTCGGTTTATTCGGCGGCATCGCCGGTTCGGCTTTGTTCCATGCGATGACCATTGCCAAGGGCAATGTGCCCGGCGTCAAAGGCGGTTATCTCGGCGTGCATCAGACTTTCCCCAGCGACATGGCGCAAAATTTCTGGCTCGCGACGTTTGCCTTCACGGCGTGCTTCGTGCTGACACTTGTGATTTCACTCGCCACCAAATCGCAGAAATCTGACGCTGATTTGAAGGGGCTCGTCTATTCGCTTACGCCAAAAATTGTGGACAACAACATTCCGGTCTATCAACGTCCAGCGGTCGTCGGCATCGTGCTGCTCATCGTGTGCGTCATCTTGAACTTCATTTTCTGGTGAACCAACAACCCAACTGAAAGGAAAATAAATTTATGGGACTCGATATCCGCTGGCCGATTGGCCTCATGTTCACAGTCATCGGCGCGCTGCTGACGGTTTACGGTGCGCTGAAATCCGCCGCCTCCACCATTCCGGTTGCCGGCACAGACCACAATATCAACCTCATCTGGGGCATCGTGCTGCTGGTGTTTGGTGCGCTGATGCTGCTCGGCGCGGTGCGCGGCGGCAAAAATCCGCCATCCGCCTGAACTGGCGAATTGCCTTCACCGCGCCGGAGAATTATTTTCTCCGGCGCAATTTTATTTTATGACGCTCAAAGAACTGTCAGCCTACATCGCCGTTGAATTTCAAAAAACCTACGGCCGCGCGCCGCGCTTCATCGCCGCCGCGCCGGGCCGCGTCAACGTCATCGGCGAACACACCGATTACAACGACGGCTTCGTTCTGCCCATGGCCATTGAGTTTTACACCATCATGGCGGCGGATAAACGACTCGATGGCGCGGGCGTTGTCACCTTGCGCAGCACTTCGCAGCCAGATGCCGCGACGATTGATCTGTCGCAGACTATCAATCCCGCCACGCCCAAGTGGGGCAATTATCCGCGCGGCGTCTTCGCCGGATTTCAGGCGCGTGGGGTCAATCCCGGCGGCCTCGATGTGCTCGTCCATTCCACCGTGCCGCTGGGCAGCGGTTTAAGCAGCAGTGCGGCGCTGGAAGTTTGCACGGCGACTTTGATCGAAGCTGTCACTGGCAAAGCCATTGACCCGGTTGAAAAAGCGTTGCTCGCGCAGAAGGCGGAACATGATTTCGCAAATGTTCCCTGCGGCATCATGGATCAATTTATTTCCGCGCTCGGACGTGAAGGTCATTTGCTGTTGCTCGACTGCCGCACGCGCCAGACCGAACTCGTGCCGATGAGTGATCCGTCCGTGGCGCTGCTCATCATCAACACGAACGTGAAACACGAATTGTCCGGCGGCGAATATGCCGAACGCCGCGCGCAATGCGAAGAAGCCGCGCGCAACCTTGGCGTGAAATCTTTCCGCGACTGCACGCCAGAAAAATTGGAGCAGGGCAGGGGCAAGTTGAGCGAAGTCGTCTATCGCCGTGCCCGCCACGTCATCGGCGAAATTGAACGAACCGTTCACGCCGCCGAAGGCATTCGCGCTTCCAGTTGGCCGAGCGTGGGCAATCTCATGTATGCCAGCCACAGTTCGCTACGCGATGATTACGAGGTGAGCTGCAAGGAACTCGATATCGTCGTGGAAATCGCCGAAGACATCGGCCGCACGGGTGGCGTCTATGGCTGCCGCATGACCGGCGGCGGTTTTGGCGGCTGCTGCGTGGCGCTGGTGAAAGCAGATGCCGTTGCCAGCATCACTCAAAAAATCGCCAGTGAATACAAGGCAAAAACTGGAATTGAAGCGGCTATCTTCAGTTCCCGTCCGGCAGCGGGCGCGACCATCATCAAAGGTTGAACTGATTTGAAATACTTCTCCCCCGTTGGCTTGCCGACGGGGGATTTTTTTGGTGAGTAAGCCGGCTTTGGCCGTTCAGCCAAAAATATTGTCGAGCTAAAAAAATCCGATCAAGCCGTGCACGAATCCATTTTCTTTCGCCGTGCGTTTCTGTTTTATTCACCGCATGGATGCCACCTTGCCGCCGCTCACCGCCAGCACGCTTTACCTTGTCGCCACGCCGATTGGCAATCTGGAGGACATCACGTTGCGCGCCTTGCGGGTGCTGCGGGAATGCGATGTCGTGGCGGCGGAGGACACCCGACGCAGCGGGCAGTTGCTGAAACATTTTGAAATCTCCAAGCCCCTCTTGAGCTATTTCCAGTTTAACGAGGCGAAACGCAGCGAGGAAATCATCGAACGTCTCCGGCGCGGCGAAAAAATTGCGCTGGTCACGGACGCGGGCAGCCCCGGCATCAGCGACCCCGGCGAACGTGTGGTGAAGGCAACCATCGCCGCCGGTTTTCGTGTGGAATCGGTCGTTGGCGCTTGTGCCTTGGTCGGCGCGCTCACGGCCAGCGGCTTGCCGGCGGAGGAATTTCATTTCGTCGGCTTTCTCCCGCATAAATCCGGCCAGCGACACAATCAGTTGGAATCGTTGAAGGCCGTTCCCGGCACGTTGATTTTTTATGAATCACCGTATCGCATCGAAAAACTGCTGGGCGAACTGAATGCCGTTTATCCCGAACGCGACGTGGTGCTGGCGCGCGAGCTGACGAAAAAATTTGAGGAGTTTTTGCGCGGCAAACCGGCGCAGCTTTTGGCGGTCGCGCAGAAACGTAGTTTGAAGGGCGAGTTTGTGGTGCTGGTTTCGCCGGCGTAAAAAAAAGTCAATTATCCGGATGATTTGTGAATCAATAATCCCATAAAAAGGTAATTATTTCCTGACTTCGCGGCGGAGTGGTGCTATTTTCCTGCGTTCTCAATTTGCATCGCGACTGCATGAAATTTATCCCAATCGCCACCTTGCTGGCCGTCATTCTCCCGTTCGCCTCGGCCGTTGCCGCGCAAAAAACGCTGGCCCCCGGCCATGTTCCGGCGGCGGTGGCGCAAAAAAAAGTTTCCGCGCTTAGTCGGCTGGCGGCCACGAACGAACTGCACCTCGCGCTTGCGCTGCCGTTGCGCGACGCGGCGGGGCTGACCAATCTGCTGCGCGAACTCTACAATCCGGCCAGTCCGCAGTTTCATCATTATCTGACGCCGGCGGAATTCGCCGCGCGATTTGGGGCGACGCCGGCGGACTATGCGAAAGTAGTCAAATTCGCGCAGGACAGCGGCTTCAAAATTTCCAAGACGCATCCAAACCGGTTGCTGGTGGATGTGACGGGGAAAGTTCCTGCCGTGGAACGCGCGTTTCATCTGCGACTGAATTCATTCAAGCATCCCAAGGAGAAACGGGATTTTTTCGCGCCGGACGTGGAGCCGAGCGTGGATTCCCCGCTGCCGGTTTTTCACGTCAGCGGACTGGATAATTTTTCGCTGCCACATCCGAATTTACAACTGCGCCCGAGTGCGCTGTCCGCCAACGCTTCGCCGCGCGGTGGTTCCGGTCCGGGCGGCAGCTTCGTTGGTGATGATTTTCGCCGCGCGTATGTTCCCGATTCGCCGTTGGCTGGGGTGGGGCAAAACGTGGCGTTGTTACAGTTCGACGGTTATTACGACATAGACATCACCAATTACGAAAATCTCATCGGCCTCACCAACAACCCGCCAGCGCTGGTTGTCGTGCCAGTGGACGGTGGCGTGCCCACACCCGGCGGCGGCAGCATCGAGGTGTCGCTCGATATTGAAATGGTGCTGGCGATGTCGCCGGGCGTGTCAAATATCTTTGTCTATGAAGCGCCGAATCCCAGTCCGTGGGTGGATTTATTGAGCCAGATTGCGAACGACAATGCCGCGAGCCAGATTGGTTGTTCGTGGGGCGGCGGCGGGCCGGATCCAGCGGCGGAAATAATTTTTCAACAGATGGCTGTGCAAGGACAGTCATTCTACAACGCGACCGGCGATTCCGACGCATTGATCGGCGGAATACAATTTCCCTCCGACAGCCCGAACATCACCGAGGTTGGTGGCACGACCTTGAGCACCGCCGGCGGCAACTATGTTTCTGAGACGGTTTGGAACTGGGGCTACGATCCGTTATCGCAACAAAGCTATGGCAGCAGCGGCGGCAGCAGCACCGTGGTGCCGGTTCCATACTGGCAAATCGGCCTGGATACCGCGACGAACCAGGGCGCTCCGTTGATGCGCAATTTGCCTGATGTCGCGCTTACCGCGGACAATGTCTTCATCACCTACGGCAACGGCACGAATGGACACGTCGGCGGCACGAGCTGCGCCGCACCGTTGTGGGCGGGTTTTACCGCGCTGATCAATGAACAAGCCGCGCAGCAGTTGCAACCGCCCGTGGGTTTTTTGAACCCGGCGATCTATGCGTTGAGTCGTAACGCGAATTATTCAAACGTGTTCAACGACATCACCACGGGCAACAACACCAACTTTTACAGCTCAAATAAATATCACGCCACGCCCGGCTTCGACCTTTGCACCGGCTGGGGCACGCCGCGCGGCACCAACTTGATCAACGCGCTACTCACGCCCGATTTTCTCGGTGTCAGCCCGCAAACAGTTTTTATTTCCAGCGGCCTCGTCGGCGGACCGTTCAGCGCGACCAATTGGACCGTCACACTGACCAATCTCGGCCCGGCCAATTTAAACTGGAGTTGCGGTGCACTGCCGGCGTGGCTGGCTGTGTCGACAAACAGCGGCACGCTGTCGGCGAACGGTTCGGTTGATTTGCAGCTACAACTGGCCGGAGCGAAACAGTTGCCGCCGGCAAATTTTATCGCCGTGCTGACGCTGACAAATTTGGCCACGCTGCGGGTGCAAACCGTGGGGCTGATTCTCGCCGTCGGCCAGTCCATTGTGGAAAATGGCGGGTTTGAGACCGGTGATTTCACCGCGTGGACATTGTTTGGCGACACGGTGGTCGGCTCAGGCAGCAGTAGCCTGATTTACAATGCCGTCGCTACCGAAAGCGATTTTCCCGGACTGGTGCACTCTGGAAATTTCGGCGCGTTCCTCGGCGAAGGCGGATTTCTGGCGACGCTCACCCAAAACCTGCCGACAGTTTCCAACCAGCTTTACCAACTCTCATTCTGGCTGGATAATCCCGCGTCCGGCAGCGGTCAGCAATTTGCCGCGCGCTGGAATGGCAGCAGCGTGTTGCTCAACCGCATCAACCCGCCGGCCTTTTCCTGGACGAATTACCAGTTCCTCGTCACCGCCACCGACACGAATACGCAGCTCCGATTTTACGCGCGCAACGACCCGAATTATTTCGGCTTCGACGACGTGGCGGTGACGCCCGTGCCGCCCGTGGCTTTTTCCACGGCCAGCGTTAGTAATGGCAATTTGCAGATTTCGTGGAACGCGCTCGTGGGTTTGAACTACGAAGTGGACTACACGACCAACCTCGCGCCGTTGAACTGGCAATTGCTGGGAAACGTCACGGCGGCGACCAACATCTGTGGAATTTCCGACGTGGGAATCGGTGGCGACAGCCAGCGGTTTTACCGGCTGCTCCTCGTGCCGTGAAAATCACTTGCCCAGCTTGAAATTCCGCGACTGGCTTAAAAACTTTTTCGGGTTTTTGAAAATTACCTGCTCGATGGCCGACGCGACGTGCCCGCGTTTTTTCATTTCCAGCGCCGTTTTCGGCACGGCCAGCGGATCGCTTACGCCCCAGTCGCACGCACTGTTCATCCAGATGTTTTCGCGGCCGTAGGTTTCCAAAATGTCAATCGCCCGCGCCGGGGTGCATTTCGTTTCGGGATACAGCGTCATGCCCGCCCACATCCCGCAGTCCAAAACCATTTCCACCGTGTGCTCCTCGACGTGGTCAATGATCACGCGCTCCGGCCGGATGCGTTTGTCGTTTTTGAGCACATCGAGAATCAGTTTCGTTCCCTTCAGCTTGTCTTCGAGATGCGGCGTGTGAACCAAAATCAACTGGTTGTATTTCGCCGCGAGTTCCACCTGCATTTCAAAGACACGCAGTTCGTTTTTGGAGTTTTTGTTCAGCCCGATCTCGCCGATGCCCAGGACATTGTTGCGGTCGAGAAATTCCGGCACCAGCGCGATGACTTCCTCCGCGAGCTTCACGTCCTCGGCCTCCTTGGAATTGATGCAGAGCCAGCAAAAATGTTTCAGGCCGAACTTGGCCGCGCGCCTCGGCTCGTGCTCGGTGAGCTGGGAAAAATAATCGCGGAAGCCGTCCACGGAACTCCGGTCAAAGCCCGCCCAGAACGCCGGTTCGCAGACGGCCTCGCAGCCGGCGAGTGCCATGCGTTCGTAATCGTCCGTCGTGCGGCTGACCATGTGGGCGTGGGGTTCGATGTAGCGCATGATGTTGGCCGGAGGATAAACGAATCGAACGCGGATGAAATTCCTATTTCAGATTGCCCAAGGTTGCGAAGTTTTTAGAAGCTTATCTAGCGGTTAGGCCACACAGTCATAAAACCTATCCAAAAAATCATCGAGAAAAGTCTGTGGGTGAGGATTTCCCAAGCCTTTGAGATGAACTTTAAGCGCCACAACTCTCTCTGGAGATTCAAACCATTGCTTCTGACCCTCAAAATCCTGAAATGTCTTCTGCAAACGTGCGCGCAGACTGCTCCGCAAGTGGCGTCTAACCTTGTAAACTGCCCGCCTCAAAACTTCGGTGCTCTCATTGTAAAATACGTGAGTCTTGTCGCATGAAGCGTCAATGCCGCGTGAAACCTCAAGTTTGGCTTTGAGGTCATCTATCGTAGCCAGAAAATCATCCTTGGCACTGCTACGCCGCTGAACCCAGAACAACCAATAACCTGTGCCAACGGCTAGTGCGCCACCAACCAAGCTTCCTGCTGCGTCTTTGAAAAACTCACACATAAATCGTCATACTCTAATGAGATGCCACAAAAATAGCAAAAATAGCCATTGCTACTGCCGCCAACCTAATGCCAAAGGCGAACCAATAAAGTCGCCAACTCTTTTTGGACTTCAGTGAGTATCCCTCTGATTCAAACCGATTCGCTCGCGGCCAAATAAACAATAGACCTAACAATCCGAGACCAGCACCGGAAAAAGCTGCGTATACACTCTCCCAAAACGTCAATGGCACCTCCGACCTCTTGTGATACTCTTCAACGCTTTGCCTGAAGTGCAATTTCTCTGCTGACTCAGGTAATGCTGATTCTGGTGTGGTAGTATCCGCTCCGCATTGAAATATGTAGCCGCAATCGCAATTGGGTGCTTTATTCAGACATTTCGTATTACATTGAGGACACGATTTCATACTGTGGCCTTAACATTTAAGTTGGCCGCAGTATTTGCAGCCTTTTAAGTTTCATGGATTCGAGGTTGGGCTGGACGTAAAAGGTTGTCCAGCACATTTGTTTGACGGAAAAGATGGCGGATTTGTCCCAAGCAAAGGCTGCAACAAAGGCTGCAAAATTGAATTGCGGCACATTCATTTTCTGGCGGAAGCTCCGCACGCACCTTTGTCTTGGGCTTTGGTAATCGGCTTGGTCGTCGGGTCGCTGAACGCGAGCAACACTTTTTTGGCTTTGCCTTTTTTCTTGGTGGAAAGTTCGGCCAGCGCGGCACGGAACGCTTGCAGCCGAAAATCGTCCTTGCCGCTGGCGCGTTCGGCGCGGTCAAGAAACGCGGCGATGGCGACAAGCTGGTGCCGCGCGTCGAGAAAGTAGAGGTCGAGGATTTGCTGCCGCGTCATGGTTTTGCGCCCGCAATATACGGCGAACCGCGAGCAGGGCAAACGTAAATAAAATTTCTGATTGCAACCGGGCGGCGAGGATCGCGCCGTGAACATGAAAAGGCATGGTGAGTTTAAATTCTGAAAAAATTGCGTTTCGCATAAAACAGCCCGCCGGTGTCTCCTTCCAAGCCACCGGCGGGCCGCCAACCTTAACCCATGAACCAAATCAGTCGTAGGCCGCCAGCGTAGCCAGGCCTTCGGGATTCGCCGCGCCGTTGCCTTGCAGGAACACGATGTGTTCGTAGCCGAGGCAGCGCAGGCCGATGAACCACGGCGTGCCGCGATCGCGGAACTGGTCGCCGATCTGCGCCTCGGTGTAATTTTCCAAAATGATGACCGCCGTCTGGTGCTGCGGCAGATTTTTGGCCACGTTCACGACCTCGCTGTTGGCAATCGGGCCGGACGGCGTCGGCATGATGATCCGGCTGTTGTGGTTGTCCATCACATCCACAACGAGCGCCGAACTGTCGGTCGCGTGATAGGCCTGCGGCGGCTGCGGTGTGGCGCAGGAGGAGAGCATGAGCGGCAAGGCTGCCAGCGGAAGCAAAAGTGATTTTTTCATCGCGTTAAAATTGTTTTGTTAATCGTGGTGAAACATCTGGTAAAAACTGTTTCAACTCACGCCATCACCTTTCGCAAGTGCGATGCCAGCCTTGAAGATAATTTTCGCCTGAAAAATCAGCGGTAAACTGTTCCGTCCTCGGAATTTTTTACCGCTAATTTGCTGGGGAAAAATGGCGGAATTTTTTCCCCGGCAGAAGTGTTCCGGCACTACCGCTAAAAGCGGAACGGCCTGCCGGAAGTGGCTTTGAACCGGCAAAAAATGATTTGCCGCGAAATGGGACGCGTGACTGAGAATAGGACATCAGCGCATTTTGGGAAAAAAATCGTGCGCCACGCGGCACGTCGCCGCACTCAACGCGTCGAGCGAACACAGTTTAACTTGCGCGACGGTCTCGGAAATTTCCTTCACGAACGCCGGTTCGCCGCGTTTGCCGCGATGCGGCACGGGCGCGAGATACGGGCAGTCGGTTTCGAGCATGAAGCGGTCAAGCGGCGTTGCCGCCACGGCATCGCGGATATTCTGGCCGTTCTTGAACGTGACGATGCCGGTGTAACTCACGAGCCAGCCGAGTGCTAAAATTTTTTCCAGCCGTTCGATGCTTTCGCCGAAGCAATGGAACACGCCACGCGTCTTGGTTGCGAACGGCTGGACTTGCGCGAACAGGTCATCGAACGAACTGCGCTGGTGGATGACGCAGTTCAATTGCATTTCCGCGGCGACTTCGAGCTGCTGCTGAAAAATGTCCGCCTGTTTTTTTTTGTAAGCCAAATCATCCGCCGCGCTGCCGCCGCTCGCGCTGGGCAGACGGTAATAATCCAAGCCGCATTCGCCAATGGCCACGGCCTTCGGATGCCGCGCGAGTTCGCTGAGTTCGGCGCGGATATCGGCGGGTGCTTCGTGGGCGTTGCTCGGATGCCAGCCGACGGCGGCGAAAATCTGGTCGTGTTTTTCCGCGAGCGCAAGCGCACGACGACTGCTGGCCAGATCGGTGGCAATGGAAATAATTTTGGTGATACCCGCCGCCTGCGCCCGCGCGAGCACGTCGGCGAAATCCGATTGGTAATCGTCGTAGTCGAGGTGCGCGTGGGTGTCGTAAAACGGCGTCATGGTTTTTTTGCAAAGAGCGCGTCGTGCATGCCGGGCTGTGGAGCGTGATTTTTTTTGTCCCAGTAGCGGAAATTCGCGCTCCAGTCCCAGATGCACCAGCCGAGGTTTTCACTTTCGCAAGCGCGGCGGAATGCGGAATAAAAATTGGCGCGCGAAGCCGTGTCCGCATTCACGATCGCGCCAAATTCGCCGAGGTGAACCGGCCGGCCGTAATAGTCCGACCAATCATGGAGATATTTCAGCTTGGCGGCAAAGGCGACCGGGCCGCTGGGATTTTTTTTCGCCGGCAAGGTGTTGTATTTTTCAATCCAGTTCAGGACGTAGTTTTTCGGGTTCAGTGTCAGATCCGGCTGCAACGGCGTGGTTGGCGGGCCGGGAAACACAATGCCGGTCTGTTTGAAATCAGCACCGACCCAACTCGCGCCCTGGTGCGTGAAATGAAATGGCTCGTAGCAATGCACGGACACGATTAGGTTGTCATCCGGCGGCAGCACGAGATTTTTGAGTTCGCCGCTGCCGCCCCAGCCGCCCGGTTCGACGACGAGCGTGCGCTGCGGATTGGTCTGGCGGATTTCGGCGATGGTCTGCGCGTAGATCGGATTCATCAATTCCGTCGTCGCATGGTCGTGCGGCTCGTTGTCCAGCTCGAACGCAAGTGCTGCGGGGAAATTTTTGTAGTGCGCCGCGATCTGCTGCCAGATTTTCAAAAATTCGGCGGTGGCCTGCGTCGGATTTTCATCCATCGCATCGAAGTGATGGATGTTGATCATCACGGCGAGCTGGTTATTCAAGGCGTTCGTCACGGCGAAGTCCACGCGCGAAAAAATTTCCGGCGAGAGCGTGAAGTCCGGCGCTGCGCCAGCATAGCGATGCCAGCCGATGGGCACGCGGACGTGGTCGAAGCCTTCGCGTTTCATCGCGGCGAATTCATCCGCGTCCACTTTCAGGCCCCAGCGGCCGGCTTCGAGATAATCGCCAAGGTTTACGCCGTGCTGGAAATTTTTGGCGGCCTTGTAAGCGGGGGTTTGATGGCTGGTGATGGGCTTGAGCTCCGGTGGATTGGCCGGGGTGAAATTATTTTCCATGTCATCCGCTTGCGCGAACGACTGGTTTGGTGGCCACCACATCAGCAATGACAAGACCAGGCAGGCAGGCAGGATTCGTTTCATGAACGGATTTTACAGCCTGTCAGTGCTGTTTGTCGTGTCGTGAAAAATCGCCTCATGTTTCCGTCAGGCTTCGCTGGTCACCTTCAGGCCATCCCAGGCGAGCTGGATGCCGGCGGGAAGTTCAGCCTGCGACTGATCGTGGTCGTAATCGTGGGTAAGATGTGTGAAAAAAGTCCGGGGTGCGTTGATGCGCCGCGCCGCCGTGAGCGCCTCATCAAGGCACATGTGCGTGGGGTGCGGTTTGTGGCGCAGGGCATCGAGCACGACGATTTCCACGCCGCGAATTTTTTCCATCACGTCGTCGGGAATGCCTTGGCAGTCGCTCATGTAGGCGAGCCGCTTTTTTCCGGACTGCTCAAACAGAAAACCCGTTGTCGTCATCCGTCCGTGCGGTAAATCGAGCGGCGTGATTTTCAAATCGCCAATTTCAAACGGGGTGGTGATGACGTGTTCTTCCGGCTTGAAATAACCTCGTGGCCACGGGCCGGGATGGAAGGCATAAATAAAAACGCGGCGCAAATGAATCATGGTGGCCTCGCTCGCGTAGATGGGCAGCGTGGTATCACCGCGCAGATCGCAGAAGCGGCGGCAGTCATCCATGCCGAGGATGTGGTCGGCGTGGGCGTGGGTGACGAGCACGGCATCGAGGTGCTTGATGTTTTCGCGCAGGCATTGGATGCGGAATTCCGGCGGCGTATCCACCACGAGTTTCACCTTGTCCGTGGCGACGTAAATCGCGGGGCGCGTCCGCCAGTTTTTTGGGTTCGCCAAATACGCTGCAGAATAATCCACGCCGATAAGCGGCACACCCTGCGAGGTGCCGCTGCCAAGAAAAGTGAATTCAAAGCCCATGAGAGTTTGGCTGACCTGAAATTATTTCCGCAGATCGTCGCCGTTGGTGCAGAGCTGTTCCAAAAGTTTGCGGATCATGGTAGCGCGGGTGATGGCGGTGTTTTCCGTCTCGCCGAAAAAGGATTTCATTTTCACGCGCATGGCCCCGATGGTTTCACCGTTGCGGTCGCGCAACGGCATGGTCAGATAATTAATGCCATCCTCGCGGGCATAGGAGATGGTGTTGTTTTGGATGGCCTGCAGCTCGGCGTCGGTGCCAGGCTGGCCGACTTCCGACTTGTCCTTGCTGGCAATGATGCGTGTGGCACCGTTCTTCTCCAGCGTGTAGATGCGCAGTCCAAGCAGGCGCGATTGCTGTTCGAGGACGCTGTCTATCATCTGTTGCGCGGCGGGAATGCGCGGCGTGTAGGTAACCGTGCCCTCGGTGAAATAACTGACGGAATCCGACTTCGTCCAGAAGCCAAGTTTGCCTTCGGTGAACGTGTTGTCGCTTAGTGCGGGCATCACGAGCTTGTTGTCGAGGTAGATTGTGATCTGGTTGCCTTCGCAGCGGACGCCGAGCTGATGCCATTCGCCGGTGGGGACGTTGCGCACCGGTCCGATAGGGTCGGAGCGGATGCCGTTGACGACCTTGTAAAAACGGACGTTGTGTCCCGCGGCGCTGACGCGCACGACGTAAAAATTCGACGAATTCAAAAACCGGAACACCACGCCTGCCATCTGTTCGGTGATGCCGCTGACAATCTTGAATTTTGTGCTGAAATTGAAATCACGGAACACCTCGCCGTCGTAGAGGCACATCGGAAAATGTTCATCCGACATATCCTCGCTCGTCTGCGCGAGGACTTTGCTGTGGTTGACCGCCGGCGCGGGGCCGCTCAACGGGGCAAATGCCGAGGGCACTTCCGTGGTGATGACTTTCCACGCGCCGGGCTGGCCGGAGCCGAATAACGTGGACTGAAAATTCGTCGGCAGGCTGCCTTCGGCGTAATCGCCAAAATTAAAATGCAGTTCCGCACCGGAAACGGCTGCCGCCAGCCAGACGCCGCACAACCAGGAAAAAATTCGCATGGCCGCAGCGTAGCAAACGGATGCGCGCTGGCAAAATAGTTTTGCCAACGCACGCGGGTTGCCCAAAATAGGTGCATGAAATTCTCTCGTCTCTCGTTGGTGCTCGCCGCCGCCATCATGTCATCGGCTTTTTCCATCCGTGCCGATTTGAAACTGCCTGCTGTGTTTGGCGACAACATGGTTTTGCAGCAGCAGCTGGCCGTGCCGGTCTGGGGTTGGGCCACGCCGGGCGTAAAGGTCACCGTGACGTTTTCCGGCCAGACCAAAAACACCCGCGCCGCTGTCGACGGCAAATGGCTGGTCAGGCTGGGGAAATTGAAAGCCAGTTTTGCCCCGCAAACATTGACGGTTGAAGCCGGCGAAACGAAAAGCCTCACGAACATTTTGGTGGGCGAAGTCTGGCTCGCGTCCGGCCAGTCGAACATGGAAAAACCCATCGGCAAACAGCCCGGCCAGAAGCCGACGTTCAACGCCGAGGCGGAACTCGCGGCGGCGAATTTTCCAAGCATTCGCATTTTCAAAGTTGAAAAAACGCTCGCCGCCACGCCGCAAACGGACTTGACCAAATTCAACGGCTGGCGTGAATGCAGTTCCAATGCGCTCGATGGCATCAGCTTTTCCGCCGCCGCCTATTTTTTTGGCCGCGAGGTGCACACGAACTTGAACGTGCCGGTCGGCCTCATCGAATCGTCGTGGGGCGGCACGCGCATCGAGCCGTGGACGCCGCCCGTCGGCTTCGCAAAAGTTGCGTCGCAGAAGAAATTCGCCGCGACAACCATTTCCAGCACGTATAAAATTTCCAACACCAAGCCGACAGCAATTTACAACGCGATGATCGCGCCCATCGCTGGTTTCGCCCTGCGTGGGGCGCTGTGGTATCAGGGCGAATCCAACCTGATGGGCACGAACGCAAACAATGACTACCGCGAATACGCCGACAAAATGGCTGCGCTTGTCGGGGGTTGGCGTGAAATCTGGGGCGAGGGCAGTTTCCCGTTTTATTTTGTGCAGATCGCGCCGTTCAAATATTACGGTGCGAAGACCGCCCGCGCCAATACACCGGAACAACTGGCCGAGTTTTGGACGCTCCAATCCCACGCGGCGCGGCGCATCAAACATGCGGGCATGGTCGTGACGACTGATTTGGTGGACAACCTCGACGACATTCATCCACGCAACAAATCGGAGGTCGGCCACCGGCTCGCATTGCTGGCGCTGGGCGAAACTTATGGGAAAAAAATCGCGAGCAGCGGTCCGGTTTTCCGTCGTGCGACCTTTCTCGCCGGCAAGGCGGTTTTGAAATTCGACAATACTGACGGCGGATTGGTGAACAAAGACGGGCAGCCGCTGACGTTTTTCACGATTGCCGGTGCGGGTGGAAAATTTGTGGCCGCCGAGGCGAAAATCATTGGTAACACGTTGGAAGTTTCGGCGAAGGAAGTCGTGCAACCCGTCGCCGTGCGGTTTGCATGGACAGAAATCGCGCAGCCGAATTTTTACAATGGTGCCGGTTTGCCCGCTGAGCCGTTTCGCACGGACGACCCGTGGAAATGAGCGAAAATGATTTTTACCGCCCGGCCTTGATCTGATCGAGGCCGGATTTTTGTTTTTCGACCGCTCAAAAAATGCCGTGGATTGGACAAAAGATGGTTGGTTGAATTTTTCATTCCCGCCGAAGCTTTGTTTGAAACCGGCGCCCACGCGCCACAACCAAATCGAATATGAAAAAACTAATTCTGCTCACTGCGATGTTTGGCCTCACCGCCGCGCTCACCACCAAGGGCGCCGAAGCCAAGGAAAACTGGGACGCCAATTGCGCCAAGTGCCACGGCGCGGACGGCAAAGGCGATACCAAGATGGGCGCGAAGCTTGGCTGCAAAGACTTGACCGATGCCAAGGTGCAGGGCGAGATCAAGGATGATGCGGCGTTCAAGTCGCTCAAGGAAGGCAAGAAGTCCGATGACGGCAAGACGCTTATGAAGCCGTTTGAAGCGTTGTCCGACGACGAACTCAAGGCGCTGGTTGCCTACGTTCGGACTTTAAAAAAATAGTTCCCCGGTCGGTTTAGTTGTTGTTCTAACTGCCGGCGGCGTTCGCGCCGCCGGCCACTCCCCCGATTTTTTGCCAAAATGAAAAACGATTCCGCCAGTCATCCGCCGTCCTTGTTCCGCAATTGGACCAGTTTTGTCGGCATGGTTGCCGCCATCGGTGCGCTGTTCTCCTTTCTGCTGCTGTTTACGCTCGACGCGATTTCGCACTTCGCCAATCCGTATGTCAGCATTCTCACCTACATGGTGGTGCCGGGATTTTTGATTGGAGGCCTCGCGCTAATGTTTTTTGGCGCGTGGCGCGAACGCAAACGGCGGGCGCACGGCGTCGGGCCGACGTTGTTGCAGATTGATCTGACGCGGCCGCGTGACCGGCGCGTGATGGTGACTTTTGTCAGTGGCAGCGTAGTTTTTCTGCTGCTGTCGGCGATTGGTTCTTACAACGCGTTTAATTTCACCGAGTCGCCGACGTTCTGCGGTGAGACGTGCCATAAGGTCATGCAACCGGAAAAAGTCACGCACGACCACGGGCCGCACGCGCGCGTGGCCTGCGTGGAATGTCACGTTGGCAAGGGCGTTTCGTGGTTCGTGAAATCAAAAATTTCCGGCTCCTATCAACTTTACTCCGTGGCGTTCAAAAAATATCCGACGCCCATCGGCACGCCGATCAAGAATTTGCGGCCGTCGCGTGACACCTGCGAGGAATGTCACTGGCCGCAGCAATTTGTCGGGAACCTCGACCGCACGTTCACCTATTTCCAAAGCGACAAGACGAATTCGCCTTACTCGATTCGCCTGCTGTTGAAAATTGGCGGCAGCGACCCCACGCGCGGCCCGGTCGGCGGCATTCACTGGCATAATTTGCCCGGCAACACTGTCGAATATGTCGCCACCGATAATGTGCGCCAAAAAATTCCGTGGGTGCGCGTGACGGATGCGAGCGGCAAAGTCACCGTTTTCAAAACGAAAAATTTCACGAACGACGTCGCCAAGATGGACATCCGCAAAATGGATTGCATGGACTGCCACAACCGTCCGTCGCACCGCTATCTTTCGCCGGAGCGCGCGGTAAATCAGGCGATGGCGCTGAACAAGATTGATCCCGCACTGCCGTGGATCAAGACGAATGCCATGTTTGTGCTGACGCGCACTTACACGAACGAGGTGCAGGCGCGGGCGAGCATTGCGGACGCACTGAAGGTTCGTTATCCGAACGACGCCCGCATTCAGGACGCCATTGCCGCCGTGCAGCAAATTTATTCCGACAACTTTTTCCCGGAGATGAAGGCGAGTTGGGCGAGCTATCCCGACAACGTCGGTCACATGATCTGGCCCGGTTGTTTCCGCTGCCATGATGGTTTGCACAAAACGGAAGATAAAAAGTTTTCCATCAAGGCGAATGACTGCAACTCTTGCCACACGATTCTTGCCCAAGGGGCAGGAGAGGAATTGAACCAACTCGCGCCGGCTGGGCAAAAATTCACCCATCCGGGCGGCGACTACGACGGCGCTTGCACCGACTGCCACAACGGCGGGCCGTAGGAAAAATCACTTCGGATTTTTATTCCGCTGCTGTTGCGCTTCGTAGAAAAAAACAGCGGCGGCGGCGGCAACATTCAGCGAGTCCACGCCGCCTGCCATTGGGATGGCCACGGCTTCGTCGCATGCGGTCAAAATTTCGTTGGAAATCCCGCCGCCCTCGCTGCCAAAGACAAGGCAGCAATCGCCGGTGAAATCTGCCTGTGCCAAAAATTTTTGTTCCGTGTGCGGATGCGCCGCGAGGCAGCGCACACCGCTGGCGCGAAATTGCTGTAGCGCGGACCCCAAACTTGTTGTCTCCACCACGGGCAGTTGAAAAATTGTGCCCATCGAATTTCTCACCGCGCGGCGCAGGAACGGGCTGCTGCTCGTCTCGCCTACGATGAGCGCGTGCGCGCCGAACGCCGCACAGTTGCGCACGAGCAGGCCGATGTTTTCCGCGTTCGTCAACCCTTCCACGGCGGCGAACAAGCTTGGGCGCGGGCGGGGCGCCAGAACTTTTTCGAGCGTGATAGCCTCGGGAATTTTGCCGACGGCCAGCACGCCCTGGAACATTTCGAAGCCGATGAGTTCTTCGAGGATGGATTTTTTGGTGACGGCAAAGACGGAGATTTCCTTTTCCGGCCGTGCGCGCAACAGCGGTTCATATTCCGCCAATAGATTTTCCGGTAGCAGCACGGACACCACGCCAAAATGACTTTCGAGCAAACGCCTCACGACCTTGTCGCCCTCGGCTACAAAAATTCCCTGCGCCACGTGCTCGGCGGAGCGGCGCAGCGTGCGATATGGCGCCAGCGCCGGCAGATCGAGCGACGAAATTTTTTCCACGCTAAACATGGCGCAGATGTTTGCGGGTCGCGGGCGAATCGCAAAGGATAAAAGATGGCGGCATATTTGAGATTGCCTCGAACGCGCGGCGGTTTAACTTGTCCATCATCTGATGAAAACATTTTCCTTTGTGGCGGCTTTGGCATTGCTGGCGTTTTTCCGCGCGTCGGCGCAGGTGACGCTGGAACTGGCGTTGAATCAGGAACAGTTTCTGCCCGGCGAACCGCTGGTGGTCACGGCGAAAATCACCAACCGCTCCGGCCGCCAAATCCATCTTGGCGCGGAGGCCAATTGGCTGACCTTCAGCGTGGAATCGACGGCTGGTCGCGTGGTGATCAAAAATTCCGACGTGCCGGTGCTGGGCGCGTTTGACCTCGAATCCTCGCAAGAGGCGACGAAGCGGGTGGATCTCGCGCCGCATTTTGTGATGAGCATTCCGGGGCGTTACAAGATCACCGCCACGCTGCGCATCAAGGACTGGTCGGTAGAAACCCCCAGCGCGCCGGTCAGCTTCGACATCATCACGGGAGCAAAATTATGGGCCCAGGAGTTTGGCGTGCCGGCGACGAATGGCGCACCTGAGATGCGTAAATTCACTTTGGAGCAGGCGAGTTATGTGCGTTCGCACATGCGGTTGTATGTGCAGTTAAGCGACGCGGCGGAGTCGCGCATCCTGAAAACTTCGGTGCTTGGCCAGACGGTTTCGTTCAGCCATCCCGAGGGGCAGGTGGACCGCAACAGTATTTTGCACACGCTCTGGCAGTCCGGCGCGCAGGCGTTCAGCTACTGCGTGGTTAACCCGGATGGTGAAGTCATCCGCCGCGAAACTTACGACGATTTGAATACCCGTCCGCGCCTGACGGTGAACAACAACGGCGAGGTCCTCGTCACCGGCGGTGTGCGCCGTCCCAAGCCCGGCGAAATACCGGCGGTGCAGTTGCCGGTGGAAGCACCTGCGGTCACCAACGGGAAATAAATTGCGCACCACCGGCGCGCTTTCCGCTTCATCCCGTTGCAAGTTCGCGGCGATAAAACTTGCCGAGGCCGCAGCCTTGTGAAAAAATTCACGAACTTATGGCACAAGTCAAATTGCACATTCCCGGTCCCGTTCACGTCAGCGAAAAAACCTTCAAGGCGCTTTGTTCGCCGATGATCGGTCATCGCGGCCAGGGCTTCAAAGACCTTTACGCGAAAATCCAGCCGCAACTCCAGACGCTGCTCTCGACGAAACAGCTCGTCTATTTGTCCACCTCGTCGGCGTGGGGCGTGATGGAAGGCGCCATCCGCAACGTCGTCCACAAAAAAGTTCTGAACTGCATGAACGGCGCGTTCTCGGACAAGTGGTTTGATGTCTCCAAGAAATGCGGCAAGCAGGCCGAGGCGCTGCAAGTCGAGTGGGGTTCACCAATCCGCGCGGAAGCCATTGATAAAAAATTGGCCACGGGCGAATTCGATGCGCTCACGCTGATTCACAACGAAACTTCGACCGGCACGATGTCGCCGCTCGCGGAAATCGCCGCGCTCAAGAAAAAATATCCCGACGTAATGTTCATCGTGGACGCCGTCAGCTCAATGACCGCCGTGCCGATAAATTTTGACGAACTCGGCATTGACGTGCTGCTCGCCGGCACGCAGAAGGCGTTTGCGTTGCCGCCGGGACTCGCGGTGTTTGTGGCGTCGCCCGCCGCGCTCGCGAAGGCGGCCACGACCAAAGATCGCGGCTACTATTTTGACTTCGTGGAATTTCAGAAGAACGCCGAGCAGAGCATGACGCCCAGCACGCCGGCCATTCCGCACATCTACGCCTTGAGCAGCAAGCTGGACGATTTTTACGCGGAAGGTTTGGAAGCCCGTTACGCGCGTCACAAGAAGACCAACCAGATGACCCGCGACTGGGCGGCGAAACACGGTTTCAATCTGTTCCCCGAACCCGGCTTTGAATCCATCACGCTCACCTGCGTCAGCAACGGCGCGCGTCCCGGCGGTCGCACGGTGGACGTGGCGAAGTTGCAGAAACTCGTGAAAGATTCCGGATTCCTGATTGACGGCGGCTACGGAAAAATCAAAGGCACGACGTTCCGTCTCTCGAACATGGGCGACGAAACGGAAGCCACGATGAACCAGCTTTACGCCGCGCTCGACAAGGCGATGACGCAACTCTGATTTGGTCATCCAAAAATTCAGCCGGCGGACATCATGTCCGCTGGCTTTTTTATTTTCCGAATGGAGGCAAAAAATTGCTGGCCCGCTGACTGTAGAAAACGAACCCAAGTTTAAATTCTGAAGCAAAACTTACTTTTTAACGTTTGGCGAAGGATGGTGGAGCCAAGGAGGGTCGAACTCCTGACCTTCTGAATGCCATTCAGACGCTCTACCAACTGAGCTATGACCCCATCCACAAACGGAAGCGAAGTCTAAGTTTTTCACGCGCCAAGTCAAAACATTTTCACCGGGAAATTGGATTGAACCCGCGCGGCAAAATTCCTAGCGTCTGTCCGTGCCGTCCAAACTCCGCATCGCGTTTCTCACGCACGAACCGTTTTATCCGCCGTCCGGCGGCGGTTCGGCGGAGGCTGTCTATCTCGTCGAGGAAATGTCGCGGCGCGGTCACGCAGTTCACGTCTTCGGCCCAAAAATTCCTGACGCGGACCACGTGGTGAAAAAATTTAACGTCACGCTGCATCAATTCCAGAAGTGGGAAATGGGCCGTTACGCGAAGCTACGGAATTTTAAATATCTCGCGTATCCTTTTTTCCTTGAACGCATGGTTGCCACTGCTGCGCAGGAAACGAAGTTCGATTTAATTTTTTCGCAGCACGCCATTTCCGCCGTCGCTGCCGGGAAGTTGAAAAATAAACTCGGCGTTCCCGTGGTGATGAATTTTCCCGACCTGCTCACCGGGTTCATGGAGACGTGGCCGAGCTACGTCGCACCCAAGCCGCTCGTCCACGCGTTGATGCGCTACGAAATGTCGCTGCCGGTGCGCTACGCTGTGGACGGCGTGTGCGCGATTTCAGATGAGTTCACCGGTCGCCTCGCGGCGCGCGGCTACGCCCGGGAAAAAATCTGCCCGATTTATTACGGCTACGACGCCCAGGCGTTTCCGTTGCGCGGGCAACTGCCGTTGCCGGGACAGTCGCCGGTGGTCGTCATGCACGGCTCGTTTGACGCGCATCATTTGGGGCAGATTGCTTTTGACGCTGTGAAAACGGTCGTGGCGCGCAAGCCGGAAACCATTTTCCGTTTCGTTGGCCGCCGCACCACTGGGCTGGAAAAATTTCTGCAACGTGTGCAGACGATTCCCGGATTCAAATCCGACGTTCCCGGCTTCACGCCCTACGCGGAAGTCTCCAAGCAGCTCGCCAGCGCTACGGTCGGCATCGTGCCTTACGAGGAATCCGCCGGGACGCACTGCGCGTTTGTGGCGAAGATCGTGGAATACGTAGCGACCGGTTTGCCGACGGTTTGCACGCCGTTGAAAAGCGTGCAGGGCTATTTCAAAAACGATCCGCTGGTGAAGTTCGCGGGGTTTGACGGCGTGAGTTTCGGAAACAAAATTCTCGACTGGCTCGACGCGCCAACTGCAAGCTGGCAGCCGCACGCCGAAAGTTCTTCGGCCCGCGTCCGCGCCGAACTGGACTGGCAACCGCTCTGCCGTAAGGCGGTGGACTTCGTGGAAAAAATTCAGTCCGGCATTTGACCAGTCAAGAAATGCGAAGCCTTCCGCAACGTTAGTTGAGCGGGGCGGGCAGATTCTTTGGATGTTGCTGGTGTGAACTTCAGCCGCCAGCAGAATCGGTTTCAGATTACTCCCAAGGTTTTGTTGACGTTTTTATTTTTCTGGGCCGCGACGTCCATGGCGGCAACGAATGCGCCCGCCAAATTCGCCAGCGCCGACTGCCTCGATTGCCACACCGACCCGGCGAATAAACGCATCGTCAACGGTCACGCCATGCCGATGGCGCTGTTTCCCACGAACGGTTTCGCGAAGTCCGTTCATAGCGCGCTTGACTGCGTTGATTGTCACGACGGCATCAAGGAATTGCAGCACGACAAAAAAGTTTCGCCGCCGAACTGCGCGGGCTGCCACGAGAAGGAGCAGAAGGATTACGCGACGAGCATCCACGGCATGAGCCATTCGATGGGCGCGAGCGGCGCGGCACAGTGTTGGGATTGTCACGGCTCGCATGAGATTGTGCCGGTGAAGCATGGTGACTCGCCGGTGTATAAACTAAACTTGCCCGCGACGTGCGCGAAGTGTCACAGCAACACGAATCTTACGAAGGAATACCAGATTGAATTTCCCGAAGCCGCATCACAATACATGGACAGCATCCACGGCCGCGCGCTGCTTAAGATGGGTTTGATCGTCGCGCCGTCGTGCAACGATTGCCACGGTGCGCACAAGATCAAGCGCAACATTGACCGCGATTCGCCGATCAACCACGCGAACGTCGCCAAGACCTGCGGCAAATGTCACGTCGGCATTGAGGAGACTTACGACCAGAGCATCCATGGCCAGTTGCTTGCGAAGGGCGATTCGCGCGGGCCGGTGTGCATTGACTGCCACAGCGCGCATCAGATTGTCAATCCAACGGGCAAGAATTTCAAATCGTTGAGCGACCAGCGCTGTGGCAAGTGTCACGAGGACCGGCTGGAACATTACCGCGAGACGTATCACGGCAAGGCGATGATGTTGGGCAAGGCCAATGACGCCTCGGAAGTCGCGGCGTGCTACGACTGCCACGGTTTCCATGACGTGCTGCCGATCTCCAATCCAGCATCGCATCTTTCCACGAACAATATTTTGGTGACCTGCCAGAAATGTCATCCGAGCGCGACGCAGAAATTCACAGAATACCGTCCGCACGCCAATCCGCTCGACCAAAAGAATTATCCACTGCTGCACGTCGTGTTTCTCGCAATGACCGGTCTGCTCATCGGCACGTTTGGATTCTTTGGCATCCACACGGTCGCGTGGCTGGTGCGCGCGGTGTGGCTGTATCTGCATGACTCAAAAACGTTCCGCGAGGCGAAGATCAAGACGCAGGAAGGCGACGAATGGTTCACGCGCTTCCAGCCGTTCGAACGGTTCCTGCATTTCCTCGTGGTGACGAGTTTCCTCACGCTGGTCATCACCGGCATGCCGCTGAAATTTTATTACACCGACTGGGCGAAGTTTATTTTCAGCATCCTCGGCGGACCGGAGACGGCGCGGATGTTGCACCGCTTCGGTGCCATCATCACCTTCCTGTATTTCACGCTGCACCTGACTTCGCTTATCGGTCGGTCGTGGAAGACGCGCGGCAGATTGCGCAATCCCGAAACCGGCAAGCTGGAGCTCAAACGCTTCTTCACCGTGATGTTCGGCCCCGACTCGATGGTGCCAAACATGCAGGACTTGCGCGACCTGATTGACCACAACAAATGGTTCTTCGGTAAAGGCCCCAAGCCGCAGTTCGACCGCTGGACGTATTGGGAGAAGTTCGATTACTTCGCGGTGTTCTGGGGCGTGGCGATCATCGGCGCGTCGGGACTCATCATGTGGTTCCCGGAATTTTTCACGCGCTTTCTGCCCGGCTGGGTCATCAACATCGCGCTCATCCTGCACTCGGACGAGGCGCTGCTCGCGGCGGGATTCATTTTCAGCATCCACTTTTTCAACACGCATTTCCGCATCGAGAAATTTCCTATGGACACGGTCATCTTCTCCGGCCGCGTCTCCAAAACCGAGATGTTGCACGAGCGCAAACGCTGGTATGACCGCCTCGTGGCGACCGGCAAGCTGGACGACTACCGCGTGCGCGACGAATGGTTCCGCTGGAAAAACATCGCGAAGTCGTTCGGTTACTTTGCGTTCATCCTGGGCTTGGTGTTGCTTGCGCTCATCATCTTCGCCATGACTTCGCGACTGGGGCATTAAGTTTTTGGCGGTTTGCTAATTTCCCGCATTGATTGAAGGCGTGTTTTTGGGTTTCATCTGCGCTGCAACATGAGTTCCAACGCCACACCAACACGCCAGAGAAAATTGCTCGTCGCCAACCGCAGCGAAATCGCCATCCGCGTTTTTCGCGCGGCCACCGAACTCGGCTTCCGCACCGTCGCGATTTATGCGCAGGAAGATCGCCTCGCGATTCATCGCTTCAAGGCGGACGAGGCTTACGTCGTCGGCGAGGGCAAAGGCCCGGTTGGTGCGTATCTCGACATCCCCAGCATCATCGCGCTCGCCAAGGAAAAGGGCGTGGACATGATTCATCCCGGCTACGGATTTTTGTCCGAGAACGCGAACTTCGCCAAGGCGTGCGAGGACGCGGGAATTATTTTTGTCGGCCCGCGCGTGGAGCTATTGAAAAACATGGGCGACAAAACCGCCGCCCGCGCGCTGGCGCAAAAAGTCGGCGTGCCGGTGCTGCCGGGAACGGAGGACGCCATCACGGATCGCGGCGAAGCTTTGAAGGCGGCCAAGGAAATCGGTTTCCCGCTGATCATCAAGGCCGCGTTCGGCGGCGGCGGACGCGGGATGCGCGTGGTTCACAAACCCGGCGACTTAGCTGACTTGCTCGATGAAGCGCAGGGCGAAGCGGGCCGCGCGTTTGGAAATCCGGCTGTGTTTCTGGAGCGCTACATTCCGCGGGCGAAGCACATCGAGGTGCAAATTCTCGGCGACAAACACGGCAACGTTGTTCATTTGCACGAACGCGATTGCTCGGTGCAGCGTCGCCATCAGAAGGTCATCGAAATCGCGCCGAGCGTTGAGCTTGATGAAAAAGTTCGCCACGAGTTATGCGACGCAGCGGCGCGGCTATGCAAGGAAATCAAATACGACAACGCCGGCACGGTGGAATTTCTCTACGACCAGGACTCGAAGGAATGGTTCTTCATCGAGATGAACCCGCGCATCCAGGTCGAGCACACGGTCACGGAAGTCATCACAGGTCTCGACCTTGTGCGTTCGCAAATTTTGATTGCTGACGGCAAAAATATGCACGGCGCGGAAGTCGGCATTCCGGCGCAGAATGAAATCCGTCGCACCGGATTCGCCGTGCAGTGCCGCATCACGACGGAAGACCCGGAAAATAAATTTCAGCCGGACTACGGCAGAATATTGACGTATCGCAGCGCAGGCGGATTCGGGATTCGTCTCGACGGCGGCATGGGTTACGCCGGTTCAGTCATCACGCCGTTTTACGATTCGCTGCTCGTCAAACTGACCGCGAGCGCGCCGACGTTTCAGACGGCGTTGCATCGCATGGACCGCGCACTGCGCGAATTCCGCATCCGCGGCGTCAAGACGAACATACCGTTCCTCGAAAACGTCATTCACAATCCGATCTTCAGCAGCGGCCAGGCCTCGACCACGCTGATTGACACGACGCCGGAGCTGTTCAAGTTAAAAACCAAGCGCGACCGCGCGACGAAGCTGCTCACGTTCCTCGGCGACGTGACGGTGAACGGTAATCCACACGCGAAAGGTTTCGTGCCGAAGGAAATTTTCTCCGCCGCGCGTGTGCCGGCTTACGACCACAAGCAGACGCCGCCGAAGGGCACGCGCCAGTTGCTGCTCGAACTCGGCCCGAAAAAATTCGCGCAGTGGACGCTCAAGCAAAAGCAACTGCTTGTCACCGACACGACCTTCCGCGACGCTCATCAATCGCTCTTCGCCACGCGCATGCGCAGCTATGACATGATCGCCGTAGCCGCCGCCGTCGCGCGCCGCACGCCGAATCTGTTTTCGATGGAGATGTGGGGCGGCGCGACGTTCGACACCTCGATGCGTTTTCTGAACGAAGACCCATGGATGCGGCTGCGCACGCTGCGCGAAAAAATTCCGAATATCTGTTTCCAGATGTTGTTTCGCGGCTCGAACGCGGTCGGTTACTCGAACTATCCCGACAACGCCGTCGCCGGTTTCGTGAAACACGCGGCGGAAGCGGGCATGGATATTTTCCGCGTGTTCGACTCGCTGAACTATCTGCCGAACCTCACCGTGGCGATGGATGCTGTGAACGAAACTCACGGCATCTGCGAAGCGGCGATTTGCTACACGGGAAATATTCTCGATCCGCAGCGCAGCAAATACTCGCTGAAGTATTACGTCAAGCTTGCGAAGGAATTGGAAAAGATGGGCGCGCATTTCCTCGCGATCAAAGACATGGCCGGCCTGTGCAAACCCGCCGCCGCGAGTGCGCTGGTGAAAGCGTTGAAGGACGAGATTGGAATTCCGATTCATTTCCACACGCACGACACGAGCGGGATTTCTGCCGCGTCAATTTTATCCGCCGCAGAAGCCGGAGTTGACGTTGTTGATCTCGCCATCGCCTCGATGAGCGGTTCCACGAGCCAACCCAATTTGAATTCCGTCGTCGCTGCGCTGCAATTCACCAAGCGTGAAACCGGTTTGGATTTGGATGCGCTCAACGAGTTTTCTGATTACTGGGAACAGGTGCGCAATTACTACGCGCCGTTCGACACGTCGCCGAAAGCCGGCAGCGCGGAAGTTTATCTGCACGAGATGCCCGGCGGACAGTTCACGAACTTGAAGGAGCAGGCCGCCGCGATGGGACTCGCGAGCCGCTGGCCGGAAATTGCGCGGACTTACGCCGAGGTAAATCAACTGTTCGGCGACATCGTGAAAGTCACGCCGAGCAGCAAAGTCGTGGGCGATATGACGATGTTTCTCGTCACGCGCGGCATCAAACCCGCCGACGTGGTGAATCTCGAACCGGGCAGCGTGCCGTTCCCCGAATCGGTGATCGACATGTTGAGCGGCGGTCTCGGTCAACCGATGGGCGGCTGGCCGAAAAAAGTTCAGCACGTTGTTCTGGGAAACCGCAAGCCGATCAAAGGTCGACCCGGCGCGGAATTGAAGCCGCTGAATTTCAAAAAAATTGCCGAGGAACTTTCGCCCAAGCTCAAGCGCGAGGCGACGATGGATGACGTGTTCAGCCACGTCATGTATCCCGAAGTCTTTGCGGACTTCACGAAGAAGGTGAACGCCAGCGGCGATTTATCCGTGCTACCGACGCCGGCATTTTTCTACGGGATGAAGCCGGGCCAGGAAGTCGCCATTGAAATCGAGCCTGGAAAAACCCTGTTCATCCGCATGGTCAACATTGGTGCTGTGGATGCCGAGGGCAAACGCAACGTGAACTTTGAGTTGAACGGCATGGGCCGGCAGCTTTCCATCGTGGACCGTTCGGTGAAGCCCACGGTGAAGGCGCGCGTCAAGGCTGACTCGGCCAAACCAAACGAAGTCGGCGCGCCGATTCCTGGCCTCGTCACCGTGTTGTCGGTGAGCGTCGGTGCGAAAGTGGCGAAAGGCGACAAACTCGCGGTGCTCGAAGCGATGAAAATGCAGACGACCATTTACGCGCCGTGTGCTGGCACGGTGGACGAAATTGCCGTCGGCGTGAGCGATGCCGTCGAGAGCAAGGATCTGATGTTGAAAATCCGTCCGGCTTAAGACGTCCGGTCAAAAGACGGAGAATTTTCCACAAGCCACGTCGAGCATCCGGCGGGTGACGGCGCGAAGCTGACGGCATGAGCCGTGTTGTCTTCGCGCTGTTTTTTTGCCTCGCGACCGCGCCGTTGCTGGCGGGCGTGAAGGACAGCGACTGCCTTGACTGCCACGCCGACAGCTCGTTTGCCAGAACCAATTCTGCGGGAAAATCTTTTTCGCTCTTCGTTGATTACGCCAAGTTCAAGCTCTCGGCGCATCGCACAAATTCCTGCGTCAGTTGCCATGCGGACGTGACGGCGAAACATCCCGACGACAACCGGCTGGTGTCGCAGGTGAACTGCGCGTCCTGTCACGAGCGGCAGACGGCCAGCTTCAATGCGAGCGCGCACGGGCTTGCGCAAAAAGCCGGACACAAGGAGGCCGCGGTCTGCAAGGACTGCCATGATTCACATGAGATCATAGCGAACAATTCGCCGACCTCGCCGATTTATTTTGCGCGGCAGGCGGCGACCTGCGGCGCGTGCCATGACCGGGAAGCGCGTGAGTGGGCGACGAGTGTGCATGGCAAGGCCGTTGCCGCCGGTTCGCATGATGCGCCGACTTGCACGGGCTGTCATTACGAGCATCAAATCCGTTCCCTGAAAAACGCTGGCTCGATGACAATCTCGGCGGATGTGTGCAGCCGTTGCCATTCGTCAGAACGCATCAACGCGCGTTACAACCTGCCGTCGGACCGCGTGAAAACTTTTTTTGAAAGCTATCACGGCCTGGCCGGCCAGCTCGGTTCAACGGTTGCGGCGAACTGCGCGAGCTGCCACGGCTGGCACAAAATTTTGCCGTCGGCGGACACGAACTCGACCATCAACGCGGCGCATCTGGTGGAGACATGCGGACGCTGCCATCCGGGCACGGGCAAAAATTTTGCGCTGGGAAAAATCCACGTTGCAGCGGACGGGCAGGGGATGGGTGCGGACTGGGGCAGCCGGGTGAACCGGCTGGTGCGGCAAATTTATTTGCTGCTGATTTTTTTCACCATCGGCGGCATGGCGTTGCATAACGGGATTGCGTTCCTGAAAAAAACGGCGGCGCGTTTGCGCGCGACGGCGCGGCCGGTGCTGCGGATGAGCGCGGCGCAGCGGAGCCAGCATTTTATTTTGGCGGCGAGTTTCATCGTGCTGGCGGTGACGGGATTTGCGTTGCGATTTCCGGATTCGTGGCTGGCGCACGCGCTGGGTTCGCACGAATCGTTCCGGCGCTGGCTGCATCGCGTGGCAGGCGTGGCGATGATCGGCGTCGGGGCGTATCACCTGATTTATATTTTTGCCACGCGCGATGGACGCCAGCTTGTGCGCGATTTGTTTCCGGTGAAAAAAGATTTGGCCGACCTCTGGCTGGCGGTCGGCTGGCTGGCGGGTTTTCAAAAACACCGGCCAAAAATCGGGCGCTTCGGCTACGCGGAGAAGCTGGAGTATTGGGCGGTGGTTTGGGGCACGGTCATCATGGGTGTCACCGGTCTGATGATCTGGCTGAAGGTGGATGTGACGCAATTTCTGCCACGCTGGGCGGTCGAGGTGGCAACGACGATTCATTACTACGAGGCCGTGCTGGCGAGTCTCGCCATCGTGGTCTGGCACTTCTACCACGTCATGTTCGATCCGGACGTTTACCCCATAAACACAGCGTGCATTGACGGAAAGATCTCCGAGAAATTCCAGCAGCACGAGCATCCGCTGGAATGTAAAAGCAGCAAAAATTGTCAAGCGAACAGCAAGGAAGGTTGAGCGCGGGATGCGGCTCTAATTTATTGTTCTAATGTAGAAAGTGGAAGTTCATAAGAGAATTGAAAATCAAATGAAAATTTTCGTCGCAGGATTGAGTTACAAGACCACGCCGGTGGAAGTGCGCGAGAAGCTGGCGGTGCAACGCTCGCGGCTGCAATGCAGCGGCTGCCGCCTGAAGCTGCGCGGTAATCTTTCCGAGGTGGTGCTGCTCTCGACCTGCAACCGCGTGGAGATTTACGGCGTGTCGCCGTGGATTCACGGGCGCGTGCAATAACTCTTTCAGGAACTCACGAACAGCGATTTCGATTTCACGCCGCACCTTTACGTCAAGGAAGGTGCGGACGCGGCGAAACATTTGTTCGCGGTTGCGAGCGGGCTCGATTCGTTGGTCATCGGCGAAACCGAAATCACCGGCCAGGTGAAAAATGCGTATCAAGCCGCGAAAGACGCCGGGTTGGTTGGCAAAAAGATGAACCGGCTGTTTCAGGACGCGTTCGCCGTTGTGAAAAAAATCCGCACCAACACCGCCATCGGGCGCGGCGCGACTTCGGTGGGCAGCGTGGCGGTGGAATTGGCGGAAAAAGTTTTCGACCGCGACTTGAGCAGCAAGACCGTGATGATTCTCGGCGCGGGAAAAATGGGCGAGGCCTGCGTGAAGCATCTCGCCAAGCGCGGCGCAAAAACGGTGCTCGTCGCAAACCGCTCCGTGGAGCGCGCGGAAAAACTGGCGGCGGAATTCGGCGGCCGCGCGGTGCGCATCGAGGACTCGGCGGCGGCGCTGACCGAGGCGGACATTTTAGTCAGTTCAACCGGCTGCGCAGACATCGTTTTGCGGCGCGACGACGTGGCGAAAATTTTGCCCGCGCGGCGCAATCGTCCGCTGGTGCTCGTGGATATTGCCGTGCCACGCGACATTGACCCGATGGTGGCGGAGCTGCCGAATGTTTTTCTCTACGACATTGACGATCTGGAAGCGGTCGTCCGCGAGAACACCAAAAACCGCGAGCAAGAACTTTCATTTTGTCAGGCCATCATTGATGAACACGCGGCGGAATTGATGAAACGGTTCGATTCGCCGCTCGGAAAAAAATCGCCGGAAACGGTGGAAGCGCAACCCGGCTGGGTGTTTGCCCACGCGACCGCTTGAGGAAAGAATTTGTATGAACAAAAAAATTTCAACGAAGGATCAGCATCGAGCTCGGTGCTTGGTTTTTCGTTGGAACGGTCCGGTGTCCGGTGACGCCGGGCTGTTTAACCAAACAGGAACAAAGCACGTGCAAAATAAAACTATGAAAAAACTAACCATGCTCCTGGCCTTGGGAGCGACGATGGCTTTAATGCCATCGGTCAGCAAGGCCACCATCATTGGCAGCGGTCACGACTTCTCGCCAACCGGCTCATACGGGCCGGCAAAAACCAACGGTCTCGCCCGGTTCGTCTGGGGCGGGGAAACCAACACCTACAACAATCCGTGCCAAGTGTGCCATATTCCGCACAAGGCACAGACCTATGCTTCGGCCAAAGCGCCGCTGTGGAACCACGCGCCTTCATCGCAAGCCAGTAGCTATATCACCTACGATTCCGCTGGCAGCGCGAGCTACAAAGGTGGCAGCATCACCCTCGGTTCGTCCATTGCCTGCTTGAGCTGCCATGATGGCTCGGTGGCCATCAATCAGACGGCAGGTGGCAACGGGAAAAATGCAACCAACTCCTTGTCTGGCGCGGCGGTTTATGCACCGACCTTCTCGATTGAGACCGCGAAAGCCGGGACGTTTGCTAGCGGTGCCGGCCCTTATGTCGGTTTCACTGACCTGACCCAAATGCACCCGCTCGGCGTGAGCTACACGGCGTGCGTGAGCGGCGGTGACGACGAACTGCAAGCGACCACCTACGACCTACTGCCCAAGATGCTCAAGGGTGCTTCCAAGACGGTCGAATGTGCCTCCTGCCATGACATCCATCGCACCACCGGCGCCTCCGCCACGGTCAGCCATTCGCTGATTGTGGATCTCGAAGGCGGCGCGCTCTGCTTGGAATGCCATAAGAAATAAGGAGATTTGTCCTCCAGTTTACACACACGAGGCTCCGGAAAAAATCCGGGGCCTCGTTTTCACTGACACTACAATGTGGATGGTTGCGAAAAAATGATTGGGCGGGACTGGCTAAAAAATGCCCATACAAAGGCAAAATAGGTGTAGTTGCCAGCCGGTCGGACGAGTAGCTTGGCGGCGTCAATTTAGCGCCGATGGAATGGGCTGAGCAGAATACCAAGTGGATTGGTAAAATGAAATTATCGGCGGGGGCAACACTATAAATTAACGCCAGATCATGCTATGAAAAAAAACTTCGCAAAATTCTTTATCGCTTTCACTATCAGTGGTTTCGGGCTTGGATTGCTGGGCGGCTGTGCTTCGACGGAGGGCAAGAAGACCCCGGTTTTCTATTTTCCGACCCCGCCGGACGAGCCGCGTCTCCAGTATCTTTTTTCCTTTTGCACCCAGAAACAATTGAACGGCGGCAATGATAATTCATTTCTTTCCTATGTGACCGGGCGGAAGGTGCCTGAGACCGGCTTAGGCAAACCTTACGGCGCAGCGTCGGGCAAGGGGAAGTTGTATATCTGCGATACCGAGCTCGGGGGCGTAGTCGAAGTGGATTTGGCCAAGCGCCGCATGGGCATGCTGGATGCACAAGGCGAAGGTGAGTTGAAGATGCCGCTGAATATGTCCGTGGATACCGACGGCAGTTTGTATGTGGCCGACACCGGGCGCAATCAAGTGGTGATTTTTGACGCCAAAGAAAATTTCGTCGGTGCCATCGGCAAGGTTGGTGAATTGAAACCGCGTGACGTGGTGGTGAATCAAACCCGAATTTATGTGGCGGACCTGCAGACGCACAATGTTCACGTCTATGACAAGGTGACGCGCGAGAAACTTTTTGACATACCGCGTGGCAACGATGCGACCAACCGCGAGATCGAAATCCAGACGCCCACCAATCTGGCCTTGGATTCGCGCGGCCGGTTGTATGTGGCCGACACCGGACATTTTCGGGTGAAGGTTTTCGATGCGGAGGGAAAATTCATCTATTCCGTGGGCGAGTTTGGCGACGGGCTCGGGCAATTTTCCCGGCTCAAGGGCATTGCCGTGGATCAGGAGAACCGGCTTTACGCGGTCGATGCCATGTCGCAAGTCGTCCAGATGTTTGATGACCAGAAGCAGCTGCTGATGTTCTTTGGCGACCCGACGATCAGCCCGAAGTTTGACAATCTGCCGGCCAAAGTGTTGGTGGATTACGACAACCTGAAATATTTCAGCAACATGGTCGCGCCGGGATTCAAAGCGCAATTCCTCGTCTATGTGATCAACCAATTTGGTCCGCATAAAGTGAGCGTCTATGCCTTCGGTCAAAAAAAATAACCGACGATTTGCCGGGCAGGCGCTCTGGCAACGCAGCACAACTTGATGAATTTCAGCCAAAATCTTTTGCGCGCGGCAGTGGTGACGAGCGGCGTGCTGTTACTCACCGTCGGGTGCAGTTCGGCAAGCAAGCGTCAGTGGCTGACATTTTTTTTCGACGGCGTGCCCAGCGAGCAACAGTTAGCCGCCCAGGCTACGGCGAACCTTAAGACCAATGCGGTCGCGTCGGTGAACGCGCCAACCGTTGTAGCCGCCGCGCCAGTAAAAAAATTTCAGCTGCATAAACCGTTTGCGGATAACAATTGTAGCCTCTGCCACAAATCGGATTTTTCACAGGAACTGGCCGCGCCGCCGCCCAAGCTCTGTTTCAAGTGCCATAAGGATTTCTTGACGGGCGTGAAAGTGCAGCATCAGCCGGTCAGCGAAGGCGATTGCAAAAGCTGCCACGATCCACACCAGTCGAAGAATCCGAAATTGCTCGTCAAGACCGGTTCGGCACTTTGTCTGGTCTGCCATGATGATCCGCTGGCCAAGCTGAAATTCAAGCATCAGGCCGTCGAATCAGGCGATTGCTTGGACTGCCACGCGCCGCACGCGACGAATTTCAAGGGGCTGTTGAAAAAATCGGTGAAGGATACGTGCGCCGATTGTCATGATGACGTCGCCAAGAAAAAATTTGTCCATCAACCCGTCGGCGATGGTGATTGCCTGTCCTGCCATGTTGCGCATGCGTCGAACAATAAAAAGCTCGTCAAAAAAACTTCGCCCGCGCTGTGCTGGGATTGCCATGACAATTTCTTGGAGAAGGCAAAATTTAAGCACGATGTCGTGGACGACTGCACCGGCTGCCACAACCCGCATCAATCCGCGGAAACCAAGCTGCTCGCCAAAAACATTCTCAAGCTTTGCGGCGACTGCCATGACGACAAGGATTTGAAAGTCGTCAAAGGCCATGCTGGTGCGGAAGGCAAGTCCTGCGTGCTGTGCCACGATCCGCATGTCGGCACAAACGTGAAGTTGCTTAAACCATCTGCTGTTCCCAAATGAAAACCGCGCGCAAGAATCAACAACGTCAACGCCGGCGACTCCGTGCACTGACGGTGCTGGTGCTGGCCGCCGGCGTCACGAAGTTGTGGGCGAATGACGCGCCGTGGGGCATTGAGCGTCAGGATCCGCTGTGGTTTGTGTTTGTGCCGCATCTGCGCTACATCAAGACGGATGTGGAGGCGGAGGACACCACTTATAATTCCAAAACCGGCGGTAGCAGCACGTCATATCAGCGCGTTTATGTTTCGCCGACGGTGGGGATAGGGTGGGATTATTTTATTTATCACCCGGATTTATTCTTTTTTTCTACACTCGTGGAACCGGGTTTTGACTGGACGCAAATCAACGGCACGGGTTATAGCAGCAGCCAGGACTCTTTACTGTTAAATGGATCGTTGAATGGAATCTTACTGCGGGAAAAACCATATGCGACCACGTTGGATTATACGCGGTCACATGACGAGGTGCATTATGACTTCTATAATTCCGCCACCACAGACGCGGAAAATTTGGGGGTGACCACCGGCTATCGCGAAGGGCCGGTGCCCGTTTCCCTCTCGGTGCACAAATCGAATTCCGATAGTTTGGGTTACAATCAAGAAACCATTAGCGAGCAGTTCATGTTGGACTTGCATGCCCGCAATGAGCGGCGGAAACAGGATGCAACAGATTTCACCTATCAATACAGCCAGCTCAATTATCAGAACCACTATCAGGTGGTCACCTCGACCAGCGAGAACAGCTACCACCGTGTCACCTTAACCGATCTGGAGCATTTTTCGCACAGCACGTTGAATTCCGGCGTATATTTTTACGATACAATTTCGGCGCAGTCCTCGTCGGAAAATCTGAACGCCACCGTGGGCTACAATTACGACCACTCGCCGCAATTGCATAGTTTTTACAATTACGCGTTTTCCACCTATTCCGGCAATGGCAGCGATTCGGTGGAAAATAATTTTAGTGCCGGCGTCGGCCATCAACTCTACGAAAGTCTGTGTTCCGGGTTCAACGCGCATGGTTCGCAGCTGAGCAGTTCCTCGTTTGGTTCCACTTTGGATTCTTACTCCATTGGCGTTGATGAAAACGAGGACTACACGAAACGCCTCGGTGATTGGGGAAGATTGACGCTGGGCAACAATCTCGGCTGCGATTTCACCAGCCAGGACAGCACTGGTTCGCAACAGTTCATCTCCGATGAAGCGCACAGCATCCCCACCATCGGGCCGATGATTATCCGCTTGAAACAGCCGCGGGACTTATCTATTACCAGCGTCAAAAAAAACAATTTAGAACTGGACCCCAGCGAGTGGCACGTCAACCAGGCCAGCGACCCGTGGCAGATACAATTTTTCACCTCGCCCATCAGCAACGTCCAACCCGGCGATACGGTTACAATCTCCTACACTGCGCAATCTAATCCTTCTGGTTCGTATTCCACCGTCACCGACAATTGCCGCGCCAGCCTGCGTTTCTGGGATGATCGCGCCGAAATCTACGCCAGCTACAACGTTACAGTGAACCAGGCCAGTTCCGACGAATTTCTACTCCAGAATTTTAACGCTTTCGAAATCGGTGCCGACTGCGAATGGCACGATTTTCACGCCAGCGGCAGTTACACCGACCAGCGTTCCACGCTCTACGACTTTCAAAGCCTGACATTTAATCAGGGCTACGCCACGCCCATTTCCAGCCACTCAACCGTCGGCGTGGAATTGAGCGAGCAGTGGAATGTTTACCCGCCCGGCAGCGGCACTTCCACCAATGCCACGCAAACCGGCAGTTTCTACAGTTTGATGACCCACTACAATTGGCATCCCACCTCCAGCTTCACTTGGAATATCGAGGCCGGCTACCAGCGACAAGCCGGTCTGGGTTATGACCAAAATTTGTTTGCCGCCCGCACCTACTTAAACTGGAACATCGGCAAACTGGAACTTCACCTCGGCTTCGAGCATGATGACCAAGAATATGTCGCCGAAAAACGCCAGCGGGAATTCGTCTATTTGCGGATGCGCCGCAACTTCTGACCATGAAACCTTGGAAACAGATTTATAATTTTGCTTTTGGCTTGCTGGCCGTGCTGTTCGTTTCATGCGCCAGCGCGCCAAAACCCCTCGTGGCAATTGCTGCGCCCGTCTGGCCATCACCACCGGACGAACCGCGCATCGCCTACGCTGGTAGCTATTCATCGCCGCGTGATATCGGGCAAAGTGAATCTGTCTTCACACGCGTCGGCCACTGGCTCACCGGCGAAAATGGCGAGAGCCTCGCGCTGCGCAAACCGTGCGGCCTGGCGCTGGATGAAAAGGGCAACCTCTGCGTGACTGACACTGGCGCGAAGACCGTGTGTCTGATTGATTTTAAAAACAAAATCTGGCGGCGCTATACCGCCGCGGGAAAAACACAGTTTGCCATGCCCGTGGCGGTTGCCAGGCGAAATGAGGTTTTTTATGTCGCCGATTCCAGTCTCGGAAAAATTCTCGCTTTCAGTGCGGATGGACGGCTTGGTTTTGAAATCACCAACGCGCTCGTCCGCCCGGCCGGATTGGCGATTACGGGAACGCAGCTTGCCGTCGTGGATTCCCAGGCTCACGCAGTTTTTGTTTTCGACCTCGCTGGAAAATTTTTATTCTCGTTCGGTCGGCGCGGCTCCGGGGATGGCGAGTTCAATTTTCCCACGCACATCGCCGCCGACGGGCAGGGACGCTGGTTGGTGACCGACTCAATGAACTGCCGCGTGCAGATTTTTTCAGCGGACGGAAAATTTCTTTTGCAGTTCGGCGGGAACAGCGACACCCCCGGCCATTTCGCGCGGCCCAAAGGCGTGGCGGCGGATGCCGCCGGGCGCATTTACGTCGCCGACGCGCTGTTTGACAACATCCAGATTTTCGCCCCGGCCGGGCAGTTGCTGCTTACGGTTGGTGGCGGCGGCGGCGCGTCTGGCAGGTTTGATTTACCGGCCGGAATGGTCATCGGTGCGGACAACCGGATTTATGTTGCGGATTCGATGAATCACCGCGTGCAGGAATTCAAATACATCGGCCAGCCATGAAATTAAAAACATACATTTTGCTTTGGTTGATGTTGAGCACCGCCGCGTTCGCCGCCAGTGTTGTCAACTCGCCGCACGACCTTACGGTCAACGGCCCCGGCACCATAAAAGCCACGTCGGAAAAAAATGTCTGCGTCTTCTGCCACACGCCGCATCATGCCAACGGCGCGACACCGTTGTGGAATCACTCGATGTCGTCCGTGTCTAACTACGTCGTCTATGGCAGCGCGCGGCTGACAAACATGAACATTACCGTTCCCCAACCCAACGGTTCGTCGCGGCTTTGTTTGAGCTGTCACGATGGCACAGTGGCGCTCGGGGATATCAGTAGCGGCGCGGGCGCCATCACTTTGCAGGGCGGCGTGACCACCATGCCGTCCGGCGCGAATAATCTCGGCACGGATTTATCACAAGATCATCCGGTGTCGCTGGACTACGATGCTTGTGCAGCGGTGGACAACACGCTCAACCCACGCGCATCGGTGAACCACGCGGTAAAATTCGAATCAGTCGGCGGCATTTATCGGGTGCAATGCACCTCCTGCCATAACCCGCACGACAATCAGTTTGGCAAGTTTCTGGTGATGGATAATAACGCCTCGGCCTTGTGCGTGACGTGTCATCAGCCAACGCAATGGTCAGGTTCACCGCATGCGCTGTCGGCGGCAGTCGCGCCACAATCGGTCACGGCGCGCGTGGCGAAAAATTCCGGCGCGAAGGCGAAGCCGGTTTCCGCGCAAACCATCTCTGCGCTGGCGTGTGAAAATTGCCATGTGAACCATGCAGCGGCGTCCGGCAGCCGGCTGTTGCAGGCGGCGGCCTTGGAGCAAAATTGTGTGAATTGCCACAGCGGAACAACCGCAAAAAAAAATGTGAACGCGGATTTTCAAAAGTTGAGCGTGCATCCCGTCATGCTCAACGGCAGGTCGCATACATCTACGGAAGACCCGATTAATCCCCCGACACGCCACGTGACCTGCTCCGACTGTCATGATTCGCACGCGGCAAATACGGCGAGCGCCATGGCTCCAAAGGCTTCCGGCGCACTGGCCAATCTCACCGGTGTCACGGCGGCGGGCGGTGTCATCAAGCCGTTGCAAAACGAATATGAACTTTGTTTCCGCTGCCATGCCGACAGCACGCAACGCGGCGCAGCGGTCGTTCCCCGCCAATATGTCCAGACGAACACGCGCCTAGAATTTGCGCCGGCAAATCTGAGTTTTCATCCCGTGGAAGCCGTCGGCAAAAACGGGACGAGCGTGCCGAGCCTGATTTCACCCTGGAAAACTTCCAGCGTGATGTATTGCACCGATTGTCACAACAGCGACAGCGGTCCGAACGCTGGCGGCAGTGGCGCGAACGGCCCGCACGGTTCGGCATATCGTCCGCTGCTGGAGCGCAATCTCGTCACGGCCGACAACCAATCCGAAAGCCCTGCCGCCTACGCACTTTGTTACAAATGCCACGACCGCACAAAGGTTTTGAGCAGTGCCAGCTTTCGTTACCACAGCAAGCACGTCGTGGACAAGAAAACCGCCTGCACGACGTGTCACGACTCGCATGGCGTAGCCAACGCGCCGCATCTCATCAACTTCAACCCGACCTACGTCACCACGAATTCGCTCGGCCAGTTGAACTATCTTTCCACTGGCACGTTCAAGGGCACTTGCAATCTGAAATGCCACGGCGAAAACCACCGGAATTATACCTACTAAAATTTTCGCTTTTTGACCGCGCGGCATTTCGGCATGATGCGCGGCAAATGTATTCAGGAAAAAAAATCGTAGTCGTCATGCCGGCCTACAAGGCTGCGAAAACCGTCACCAAAACCGTGGACGAAGTTTTGCAGCAGGGCATCGTGGATGAAATCATCCTCGTGGACGACCACAGTCCCGACGACACCGTGAAGGTCGCCTCACAACTCCTCGGCGTGAAGGTTCATGTGCACGAGACGAACAAAGGCTACGGCGGCAATCAAAAGACGTGTTACCGGCTCGCGCTCGAAGCGGGTGCGGACATCGTCATCATGGTGCATCCCGATTACCAATACACGCCGAAGCTGATTCCCGCGATGGCCTCGATGATTGCCAACGACCTGCATCCGTGCGTGCTCGCGAGCCGCATTCTGGGAAATTATTCGCTGCAAGGCGGAATGCCGTTGTGGAAATACATCGCCAACCGTTTCCTTACGGCGATGGAAAATATTTTGCTCGGCGCAAAGCTTTCCGAATATCATACCGGCTACCGCGCGTTCTCGCGCGAACTCTTGGAGAAGGTGGATGTCTCTTATAACTCGGACGACTTCGTATTCGATAACCAGATGCTCGCGCAAATTTTTTGGCACGGCTTTACGATTGGTGAAGTCAGTTGCCCGACGAAGTATTTCAAGGAGGCATCGTCTATCAACTTTCAGCGCAGTTGCAAATACGGCTTCGGCTGCCTCTGGGTCGGCACCAAGTTTCGGCTGTCGAAGATGGGACTGTGGAGTTCCAAGTTGTTCCCGAAAAAATAATTTCTATATCAAAAAACGCCGCCGCTGATTTCTCAACGGTGGCGTTCTTGTTTTAAGGAGAATTATTTCTTCAGCTTCACCGCGTATTCCGCCACGCGTTTGCCGAGGATTTCGCCGGTGAGCTTGTCGCCCTCGCTGGGCGCGACATCCGGCGATTCCTGTCCGGCTTGTGCCATCACGCCGCTGTTACTACCAAGGCGATTTACGCCATTCGGTTGCAACGGCATTTCCGGCTGGCCAATCCAGATCATTCCCTGCTGCATCGCCAGCGTGAACAGGTAATGCAGCGTGCTCAGCTTGTCGCCGCTCGGGCTCATGGAGACGGTGAAGCCCGCTGCGACTTTATCTTTCCAGGCAGAGCTGAACCACTTGCTGGCGGTGGCATCAGCGAAGGCTTTGAACTGCGCCGCCGGGCCGCCCATGTAAGTCGGGCTGCCGAAAATGATCGCATCGCTCGCATCGAGCTTGGTGAACACATCGTCGTTTTTGTAACGCCCCTTGGCGATGTCGTCGCCGCTGATGGCAATGAGGTTGGTGGTGACGCCAGCGACAGAGGCTGCGCCTTTGTTGACCGCTTCTGCGAGCTTGGTCGTGTGGCCGCCGCCGGAGAAGTAGATGACAGATACAGTAGGCATAATTTTTGATTGGTTGGTTTTGATTTTTACTTGGTGGGTGATGCGCCGGCGATGCTCAATGAAAGATCAATCGTCGGGGAAACTTTGTCCTCGGACTGGCCTTTCTGGATGTTGAAGTCATTGCGGTTGATGACGAAATTGCCGCGGATGACGAGCAGATCACCTTCCAGCTTCGGCACGCGCGAGCTTAACTTGCCCTTGAGGTAAGTGAGCTTGATCGGCACTGTGATTTCCTTCGAGACGCCGTGGAGCGTGAAGATTCCCGTCGCATCTGCAGTAGTTACATTGTCGGTGGTCTTCACGTTCGCGAGCGACTTAGCCTCAAAAGTGATTTCAGGATACTTCGCCACATCAAGCCAGTTGGCGCTGTGCAAATGTTCCTTCTGCATCGGATTCGGCACGGTCAATGACTCCGCCGCAACGACAACCTTGCCTGTCGTCGCTCCAGGATTTTCCGCGTCGAACGAAACGTTGCCGCTGATGCCGCTGGCGCTGCCGTTGATGGATTCGAGCGGTGCGTCCAGTTTGAAAACCGCGTTGTTCACGCCCTTCGGATCTTTGAAGTCGAAGGATTGCGGCGCGGCATAAACCGCCGTTGTGAGGGTGAGGAGGGGGATGATGTGTGTCAGTTTCATGATGTGTGTTTGGTTAGTTATTGGTTTGGTTGATTTGTTTTTGGTTTACGAAAGAAAAAAGATGCGCTCGCTAGCAGCGCCGCGCCGCCGAATGCCGCACCGAGAAAATCCACGCCCGGCTGGAATTTCTTATGATAGGTGATGCCTTCAATGCCGGTGACTTCATCCAGCGTCTTGATCTGGACTTCGGTTTTGGTCCAGGCGCGGTTCGCGCCGGTCACCGCCCAAGTGACGCCGCCACCGAGGGCGATCACCAACGCGAGAATTTGCAATGTGCGTTTCATAATTCATAATAAATTTGAGTTGGTGGGGCCAGCCGCGCTGCGGCTGGCCGTCGGGTCGCAGCGCGACCCGACCCACCAGTTTTAGTTCAAGTCAAACAACAGCACCTGTGACGGTTTGTTGGCGCTGATGTTCAAACTTTGTTCCTCGCTCACCGCCACGGCATCGCCGCCGGTGAGCTTGGTGCCGTTCACTTCCACTTCGCCTTCCGCGACGTGAACCCACGCATGGCGGTCTTTGCCAAGCGAGTGCTTTACTGACTGGCCGGCGTCCAGTTTGCCGAGCAACAAGCTGGCGTCCTGATGGATTTCCATCGAACCATCGCGACCCGTCTTGCTAGCGACGAGATGCAGCTTGCCCGTTTCCGTCTTGGCAAAATTTCTCTCGGCATAACGCGGCTTCACGCCTTTCGTGTCCGGCTGGATCCAGATTTGCAACAGACGTAGCGGTTCCGTCTTGGACGGATTGAATTCGCTGTGCTGCACGCCGGTGCCGGCGGCCATGTATTGGAATTCACCGGCGCGGATGACGCGACAGTTGCCCATCGAATCCTTGTGCTCGATGGCGCCGCTCAAGACGTAGCTGATGATCTCCATGTCGCGGTGCGGATGCGTGCCGAAGCCCATGCCCGGCATCACGAGGTCGTCGTTGATGACGCGCAGGCTGCGGTAACCCATCCACTGCGGGTTATAATAGTCAGCAAAGCTGAACGTGTGGTAACTGTCCAACCAGCCGTGGCTGGCGTGACCTCTTTCATTTGAACGTAGAATCGTTTTCATGCCGACACTATGCGCGCGGTTCGCGATTTGGGGAAATACCATGTTTCTTGCCTGACCATGCTTTATAGTTATACTGCAAATCGCATGGAACTTCGCCATCTCCGTTACTTCGTTGCCGTGGCCGAGGAGGAAAATGTCTCCCGCGCCGCGCGCAAGCTGCATGTCTCGCAGCCGGGCTTGAGCCGCCAGATCCGCGACCTCGAAGACGAAATCGGTTTTCAATTGCTCGAGCGCAGCGCCAAATCCGTGCGGCTCACGGCGGCAGGAAAAGTGTTTCTGGCCGAGGCGCGTGAAGTGTTGCTGCACGCCGAGGCGGCGGTGAACAAAGCCCGCGCCGTGGCTAAAGACGGCAGCGGCGAAATCCACGTCGGCTATGCGCCGTCGCTCACGGTGCAGATTCTGCCGCCGATGTTGCGCGCGTTTCAGGGCGAGTTCCCGCACGTGCGCGTGACGTTGCACGATCTGTCTTCCGAAGAAATGCTCTCGCAACTCGACACGAAGAAATTGCAAGTCGCGCTCACCGTTCGTCCGCCGGCCAAAATGTTGCGCGGACTTTCCTTCTTGGAAATCGCCCGTTACGCGATGGTCGTCGCAGTCGCACCCAATCATCCGCTGGCGAAGTTTAAATCCATCTCGCTCCAGCAAGTCGCGCCGGAGCCTTTGATTGGTTTGAACCGTAAGGATTATCCTGAGGCTCACGCTGAAATAAAAAGGTTGTTCGCCGCCGTTAGTCTAAAGCCGAACTTGGCCGAGGAACATGAAGGTGGCACAAGCATCATAGCCGCAGTTGAAGCCGGACGCGGAATCGCGCTCGTGCCGAGCAGTCTCGCGTGCATCGTCGGGGCGCGGGTGAAATTGATTCCGCTGAAGCCCGCCTTGCCGCCGATTCTGGTGGGCGCGGTCTCGCTGAAGGAAAATGAATCCGACCTTGTGAAGAAATTTATCGCGGCGGCATCACTGGCAAAGTAGATGCCGCATCTTCCGGGTCTTTGCCGAAGAACCAGAACAACGCCATCACCACGACGGGAAAAATAAACATGGCGAGCAGCAACAGGCGGGTGCGGGTGGTGGGTTTCATCTTCACGCCTTGTGCTGCATCTCGCCGTGCACTTTCACGATGGCCTTGAGCAGCGCGTCCCATTCGGCTTCGTTCGTTTCCCAGCCGGCGCTGAAACGCACGGCGCGCTGAGCGTGCTGCGCCTTGTAACCCATTGCGGACAGCACATGCGAAGGCTCTTCCTTGCCCGTCGTGCAAGCCGAGCCGGTGCTGACCGCGAAGCCCGCTTTGTCGAGGCGGATGACCCATTGTGATTTGCGGTCGCCATCGGGCATGAGCGCGGAAACGGTGTTCCAC
>CAIKKJ010000100.1 GCA_903827955.1 uncultured Verrucomicrobia subdivision 3 bacterium | reverse complement strand
GTCGGTGCTTGCCGTCCGGGCGGATAGCTCCGCGCGTCTGGATTCCAGTCTTTACAAGATTTCCGTTCATAGTGCCAACAACCTGAGCGAGCTGAAATTGCTCGCAGAACGCGGTCTGGCGGATGCCCAAATCAAAGTGGCCAAAGCCTGCGCAGACAGTCAGCTCTATGCAGACGCATTGAAATGGTATTCGGCGGCGGCCAAGCAAGGTGTGATCGAGGCCAATTTTCAAAAAGGCCACATGCTGCTGTATGGCTGCCGGGATGCGCCGCCGAATCAATGTGTCAAACCCGATCCAACAGCGGCGTTGAGCTGTCTGTTCATGGCGGCGACGAACGGACATTTTGGGGCCAGCTATGACGTGGCCGTTTCCCTCAAGGACGGTTTGGGATGTCCCGCTGACTTGGTGTCGGCTTATGCGTGGTTTTCACTTTGTGCCGACCACGGCAGCGATCCGAGTCGCACGGCCATGAATTGGCTGGCATTGCGGTTGAGCGGGTCGGAAATCCGTCAGGCGTTGACGTTGGCCCGGGAAACCAAAATGGGCCATTGGCCGGGAATGTCCCTGAGCGCGAGCGGACATCCGGTCGCTGCGGTGGACATCAATCTCAAACTTTCCGGTGTGGTATTTTCTCCGCGCGGCAACATGGCGATTATTAACAAACGCACGCTCGCCGAGGGTGAAACCATTCAGTTGAAAACGGGCAAAAATGAGATGGTGGATGTGACGTGTGTCAGTGTGCAGCCGAGTTTTGTGCAGGTGAAGGTCGAGAGCGAGGCGGACTTGCGGACCTTGACCGCCGCCCGGTGATTTTTTCAAAGCCGTAGCTTGTCGTCGCCGCCAAAATGGTTTTAGACTGGCGGCACGCGGGATGAAACACTTTAAAGCCATCGCGGCGATGTCGCTGAACCGGGTGATTGGTGCGGGGAACCAGATTCCCTGGCATCTGCCGGAGGATTTCAAGTGGTTCAAGCAGGTGACGATGGGGCACGTCATCGTGATGGGGCGAAAAACGTTTGAGAGCATCGGCAAGCCGCTCCCGAACCGGAAAAATCTGGTGCTGACAAAACATCCGCAGCGGTTGATCAAAAAAATGCCGGAAGTTTTCGGGCAGTATCACGAATGGCGCGGCGGGCAGCATCTAAAACGCGCGTATCAATTTCATTTTTCCAAGCTCGGCGAAAAAATCGAGACGGAGATTTTTATCTTCAAGACGTTGGACAAGCTCGACCCGGCGGAATTTCCGAACGACATCTTCATCTGCGGCGGCGCGCAGATTTACGAACAGGCCTTGCCGCGCTGCTCGGATTTGTATCTGACCTTGGTGAAGCGCGAGGTGGAAGGAGGCGATGCGTTTTTCCCGCCGTTTGAGGATCAGTTTGAACTGGTGACTACGCTGCGTGACGATCCGCAGTTCAGCATTCTGCATTACCGGCACAAGAGTTTGCGGCGGTAATTTTCATCTTCAGAGCGCAGAGAAAAAGCTTTAAGCAGATGGCGGTTTTGCTTAGCAGTTTTGCGCGGGGTCTTTTTAGAAATAAAAAACGGCGGACTGTTGCCAGTCCGCCGTTTTGAATTTGAGGCTGCCGATTATTCTTTGTCCACGACCTTGACGTCGTCGAGCGCGTCGAAGGCGTGTTGGAGAGCGACCAAATCTTCGCCGGGCTTGAGCGCGTCGAGAATCTTCTGTTCTTCCTTGATCTGCTCGTCGGTGTAGCTGGCGGCCTTGATGGACAGACCGATGCGGCGTTCGTTCTTGTCGATTTTCACGACGCGAGCGCTGACATCCTGGCCGACCTTGAGCACGTTCTTGATTTTTTCCACGCGCTCTTCGCTGATCTGGGAGATGTGGACGAGGCCGTCGATTTCGTGTTGCAGGCCGACAAACGCGCCGAAGCTGGCGAGCTTGGTGACTTTGCCCTGCACGAGGTCGCCGACTTTGTAGAGCTTCTCAATGTTCGACCAGGGGTCAACTTCGAGCTGTTTCATGCCGAGTGCAATACGCTGTGCACCCTTGTCCACTTCGAGAATGGTGGCTTCGATTTCGTCGCCCTTCTTGAGCATTTCGCTCGGGTGATTGATTTTGCGGGTCCAGGACATGTCGGAGACGTGCACCATGCCGTCGATGCCTTCTTCGAGTTCCACAAACGCGCCGTAGCTGGTGAGGTTGCGGACCTTGCCTTTGACCTTGTTGCCAACGGTATATTTCTGGTCGGCGATGTCCCACGGATTGGATTCCAACTGGCGGACGCCGAGAGAAATCTTCTGCTCGTCGCGGTTGATGCCGAGGACGATGGCTTCGACTTCCTGATCTTGTTTGAGGACGTCGCTCGGTTTGGCCACGCGTTTCGTCCAGGAGAGTTCGGTGACGTGGATGAGACCTTCGACGCCGGGTTCGAGCTGCACAAACGCGCCGTAGGGCACGAGGCTGACGACCTTGCCCTTGACCTTGGTGCCGACGGGGAACTTGCTTTCGATCTGGTCCCACGGATTGGTCATCTTCTGCTTGAGGCCGAGGCTGACGCGTTCCTTTTCCTTGTTCACGTCGAGAACCACCACGTCGAGTTCCTGGCCGACCTTGAGGATTTCGGACGGATGGCCGAGGCGACCCCAGCTCATATCGGTGATGTGCAGCAAACCGTCGAGGCCGTTGAGGTCAATGAACGCACCGAAGTCGGTGATGTTCTTGACCGTGCCTTTGCGGATGTCGCCCGGTGTCATTTCGCCGAGGAGCTTGCCGCGTTTTTCGTTGCGTTCGGCTTCAATCAGCTCGCGGCGCGAGAGCACGATGTTCTGGCGTTCCTGGTTGATCTTGACGACCTTGAATTCGTAGCTGTTGCCGACGAACGATTGCAAATTTTTCGGCGTGACCACGTCGAGCTGCGAAGAAGGCAAAAACGCCTCGACGCCGACGTTGACCACGAGGCCGCCCTTGACGACGGACTTGACCTTGCCGACCACCCGGCCGCCTTCGTTGCAAATGGTGAGGATGCGTTCCCAGTTCTTCTTGAACTCAGCCTTCTCGTGCGAGAGGACAACGGTGCCTTCCTTGTTTTCAAGTTTCTCGATCAACACATCGATCTCGCCGCCGAGCTTGATGGTTTCGGGTTCCAAAAATTCATTGTTGGGGATCACACCTTCGCTTTTGTAACCGATGTCCACGAGGACTTCTTTGTTACGGACTTCGATGATGGTGCCTTTGACGATTTCGCCCTGGGCAAAGCGCGTGGCGCTCTGCTTCATGGCCTGTTCCATTGTGAGCATAACTATTCTGTAACGGACGGGGGAGGCTTGGCGGTTTCCCGGAAGGGAAACTTTGAAGACTCCATTGCCTAACTAACAAACGCTGCCGGGGCAACGGAGGTTAAGGGTTAGGTTGATTGTTAACGGTTTTTTCTCAGCCTTAATGAACATCCGCACACGCGGCGTTCAGGCAATATGCAGCATACGGCAATTGTGCCTGATGGCAAGGCGCAAATTCCGCCCCGCCCGGTCGGCCTGGGCGCGCAGTTTTGCTCGTCACCGCCGTGCCGCAGTCATAATCTTTGCCCGCCGGCCGCGTGGCGGCGGCCATCATGCAACCGAAAACCTTCATGCTCATCGCCGGCGAGGCGAGCGGCGACCAGCTCGCGGCGGAACTCGTCGCGGCGTTGCGTGAACAATGTCCCGGCGCGAAATTCTTCGGTGCAGGCGGCGCGCAGATGCGGGCGGCGGGCGTGGAGGTGGTTTATGACATGGCGCAGCTCGCCATCGTCGGTGCCACGGATGTGCTGAAAAAAGTCTTTGAAATCCGCCGTCTGCAAAAACTGTTGCTCGCGGAAGCCGTCGCGCGGCGGCCGGATGTTTTCATCGGCGTGGATTACGGCGGGTTCAACCTGCGTTTTGGTCACGCATTGAAGCAGCACGTTAGAAAACAATTCGGTCACGGCGGTTCGCATCCGCAAAATCCTTGGCTACCGAAGATTGTTCAATTCATCTCGCCCCAAGTCTGGGCCTCGCGCCCCAAACGCGCCGACCGCATGGCACCGGACTACGATTTGCTCTTGAGCATTTTTCCATTTGAAAAAGACTGGTATGCGAAACGCGTGCCGTCATTGCGTGTGGAATTTGTCGGGCATCCGATGGTGGAACGTTTTTCAAAGTCAGAAGTCAGAAGTCAGAAGTCGGAAGTTTCAAAGTCGCCGCAGATCCTGCTGCTGCCCGGCAGCCGCCGCAGCGAATTGAAACAGCACCTGCCCGCGATGCTCGGTGCGCTGAAGCTGATCCGCGAAGCCATTCCGGCGGCGCAGGCGGCCATGGTGGTGCCGAACGCCACCACCGCGCAGCTCGCAAAATCCCTCGGGGCGGACATGGATATCCAGATCGGCAACCTCCCGCCCGCGCTCGCGGCGGCGGATGTGGCCATCGCCAAGACCGGCACGGTGACGATGGAATGCGCCTTCATGCGCGTGCCCACCGTGACACTCTACAAAGGCTCGTGGCTGAATTACCAGATCGTCCGCCACTTTCTCACCGTCAAGACCTTCACCATGGCCAACCTGCTCGCGGGCGAGGAAGTCTATCCCGAATTTCTGCAATACCATCTGACGGCGGAAAATCTCGCCCGCGCCACGCTGGACGTTTTGCAGAATGAAGACCGCCGCGCCAAAATGCGCACGCAACTTGACCGGATCATCGCCTCGCTCGGCGAACCGGGCGCCACGCGGCGCGCGGCGGCGGCGATTGTAAATTTGTTTTCATGAAAGACCTCGCCAGCCCGTTTTGGATCAAGCTCAAGGGAATTCTATTCCTGCTCATCGGCCTCGTCGCGGCGGCGCTGGTCTTCCTGGATAATCCCAAATGGTCAACCGCCGTGCTGCTTGCGCTGGCCATCTGGAGTTTTTGCCGGTTTTATTATTTCGCGTTTTACGTCATGGAAAAATACGTGGACTCGCGCTACAAATTTTCCGGGCTGTATTCCTTTGCCAAATACTTTTTTCAACGGCGCAAATGATTTTGATAATGAAAGCCGGAAGGCGGGGAAAGATTCCTGTTTTCCTGCTTTCCTTATTCGCCGAGGGTTTTAACTTTCCCGCATGGAATCTCTGCACGCGCCGTGGCGCATCGAATACATCCTCGCCCCCAAGCCCAAGCTCGACGCCAGCCTCTTCACGCAAATCGCGCAGTCGGGCGACGACGTGGCGAACCTCGTCATCGCCCGCGACCGTTCCTGCTACGCGCTGCTCAACCGCTATCCTTACAACGGCGGCCACCTCATGGTGGTGCCCTACAAGGAAGTTCCCGATCTGAACGGCCTGACCGATGACGAACTGGCCGACCTCTGGAAACTCGTGCGCCGCTGCACGAATGCCCTGACCGCCGCCATGAAACCGGACGGGTTCAACGTCGGCATCAACCTGGGCAAAGTCGCCGGGGCGGGCATTGCCGAACATCTGCACATCCACATCGTGCCGCGCTGGAATGGCGATACGAACTTCATGCCCGTCATTGCCGGCACCGGCGTGGTGCCCGACGCGTTGCAAGACATCGCCGCCAAGCTGCGCGCGGAATTGGCCAAGTGACGGAAACCCAAATCCAAAAATAAAACTCAGCCCCGTCCTGGGCGGCATCGTCCGTGGTAGGGACAGACCGCCGGGCTGTCCCCGCCCGCGCTTCCCGGTCTATGGCGGGCGGTCTGGGAAAATTCCGCTGGCTCAAAACCGGGGAAGCGCCAGCGGGGACGGCGCAGCGCGCCGTCCCTACCGATGATGCCACTCCTATGCGCGGTTGCGCGGTAGTGAAAATTTTTTCCAAAATTTTCATGGAGGAACCAGGGGACGATAATTTTAGAAACGCCGCGAGGTCAAACGGTGTTTTTCAACTTCTTCACGGCGGATGGTTTGCTTGCGCTATGGGCAGAAGACCCCATAGGAACGGTGGTTCGGGCGGCTTAACCTGCGGCCATGAATACATCACGAATGAAAAAAGGCATCATCGCCGTGGTCGGCACTGCAGCCATCGCCACCTTGAGCCAGGCCACCAGCGTTTGGCCGGATAATATGAGCTACACCCAGACCGCGCCACCACCGGGTAAATTGCCGCCGGCTACCGCCAAGACCAACAGTCCTTCCGTAAATCCGCATTTTCGGTTTCAAGGAACCAATGGTCCGGTTTGGCCTCCGGGACTGCCCGTCAGGCCGAAGTAAGCCAGGCCAGCTCCTCGCTTGGATTATTAAGTGGGGCGGGCGGCGTGGTGCCACACGCGTGGCGGGACATCGCCGCCAAGCTGCGCGCAGAAATGGGGAAATGAATTACGGTGAACGGAAGCGGTAGAAGCGACCGGGATAATTCGTCCACTGCGAATCACTGAAATAGGATGTGCCGTTGGTGCCGATGAAAGTATTTAGTTTGTTTGTTCCAACTGTAGTCCAAATGGGAGTGGCTAGATTCGTGCAGGCTTCCACAACTATGACCAGATTGCTGCCGCCGGTGATATTGAAACCAAATTGATTCGTTCGCACGCCAAAGCTCGCATTGCTTGTCTGTGCCTGTGGATTCCAGAGCATGGTTGGGCGACCCCCAAAAGACGAACCCCATCCTGTTGTTCCAGGTAGGTAATATGCTATTGCCTTGTTGTCACCTGAGAATATAGTGGCGTCCCCACTAGGCGCATTACCTTTGAAATAGATTCCCATCAAATTTGTGCACAAGTAAAAGGCATCGGATCCTATGTTTTTAATGCTGCTAGATAATGTGATATTGGTTAATTTTGTGCAGTGAGAGTAGGCATAATTTCCAATGCCAATGATATTGTTTTGAATGGCTGAATTGGTTAAGGCAGTGCAATTGTAGAACGCATAATTGCCAATGTTTGTTACGCCGCTTCCAAACTTGATGCTGTTCAGATTTGTGCAATTATAAAATAAATAATTCCCGACGCTGAAGACATTGCTTGAAAGTTCAATGCTTGCCAAGCTGGAGCAATAATAGAAAGCAGAATCACCTATAATTGCGGTTCTATTTGGGAGCGTTAAGTTTTTCAACGCCGTGCAGTAAAAGAAAGCGTTGCTGCCAATTGCGGTAGTGCTATTGCTGATTACGACATCGGTAAGACTATAGCAGCCTGAAAACGCGTATCTGCTAATGTTTGTAACACTGCTTGGTAAAAATACACTGGAAATATCGCTACCCGAAAACCCTCCGTCACTGATACTTGTCACGCTATCTGGCGGAACGAAGCTTCCAGTTTGGTTGCCAACCAATTCAAACAATATTGTTTTGTTTTTATTAAAAATCGCGCCACCTACACAGCTAAAATTTGGGTTATTTGAGTCTATAAGAATTGATGACATGTTAGTGCATCTTCCGAAAGCATACTGCCCTATGCTGATGACGCTGCTTGGTATTATGAGATTGTTCAGATTCCAACATTGGCCGAACGCATCATACCCTATATTTGTGACGCTATTTGGGATTGTGACATTGGTTAGGCTGTGACAATCATAAAATATATTTAGTCCAATGCTTGTTATGCTGTTTGGTATTGTTACATCAATTAAGCTGTTGCAACCCTGAAATGCGTAGTCGCCAATATTTGTTGCGTTGTTTGGTAATGTCAGGGTTTTTAATGAGGTGCAGCCTGCAAACGCACCGTCTGGTATGCTTTTTATGCTATTGGGAACTACGGCGTTGGTTAGGCTATAACAGTTTCCAAATGTGCTAACGCCTAACGTGGTAACATTGCTGCCAAATTGGTAGCTAGTTAGTCCCATGCAATTATCAAATGCTTCGTCACCAATTGTAACAACATTATTGCCATTTATTACGGATTTTAGGTTGTCGCAAAAATTAAATGCAGAAACTCCAATGTTGGTGATGTTATTTCCAAGTGTGACGCTGGTTAGGGAGCTTTTGCTGTTAAATGCATTGTTCCCAATGCTTGTGATGGGATAGCCATTGGTGGTGTCTGGAACTAAAATTAAAGTCGGATTTCCAGAATAGCCAGTGATTGTGATAGCACCATTATTCGTCGTGAAGGTGAATTGCGCTTGCGCCAAGTTCGCCAACAAAAGCCCCGCACCCAATAGAAAAAGATGAATAAGTTTCCGGGTCACGTTCAGTTTCATAAAAGAATATCGGGCGCGGAGCAATTAATTTCGGCAGGGCGGCGCATTTATAGCGCCGTAGGCGCGGCATCTTTGTAGAACCAAAACCAAAATAAAATTCAGCCCCGTCCGGGGCGGCATCGTCCGTGGTAGGGACAGACCGCCGGGCTGTCCCCGCCCGCGCTTCCCGGTCTTTGGCGGGCGGTCTGGGAAAATTCCGCTGGCTCAAAACCGGGGAAGCGCCAGCGGGGATGGCGCAGCGCACCGTCCCTACCGATGATGCCGCTCCGACGGAGCTGTGTTGGTTCGTTTTTTTCATCTACAAAGATGCCAGCCCTACGGGCTTGGCTTTTCCTTGATTCACCCCGCCACCGGCAGGCTCACCACATCGCTCCATAGGCCCACGCGCTGGTCGGATTGCAGGTAGATGGCTTTGTATTTCCACAGCGCGCTCTGGCCGGCGGCGGGCAGGGCGGCGGTGTCCGTGTAGCCGGGCACGGTGTCAATGGCCAGAAACACAAAACCGGTGCCGCGATCCACATGGATTTCGATGCCGTCCATCCCTTGCTTCGTCCAGCCGATATCCACCTGACCCGCGCCGAGCGTGGCGGTGATGACGGGTTTCAGCGTGGACACATCCACCGTCTGATCCGCGCCGATGATGCCGAGCGCCTGCCCGATGGCCTCCGTGTAAGTGGGCGAAACTTTGATGCGCGCAACCAGCAGGCAGGCGCGGCCGATGATGTTCGGCGCCACGGCGGTGGGTGCGGCGGGCAGCGTGGTGGGGATGGGCGCCTGGCCGAGCGTGGTGCCGGTGCCGTTGCGCGCGGCATTTTTGTAAGCCGTCCATTGCTGGGCAAACGCGGCGACCTGCGCCTGCGAGGCGACGGCCCAATGGAAATAGATGGCATCGGCCAGCAACGCGGCGGCATCGGCCGCCACAAAGCCGAGGGGCAGGGCATAGACGTTGAACTTGGTGGCAAGATTGGTCAGCCAGACATCTTTGCCGTCGTCAGTGGTGGGGAGGTATGCGGATTTTTTCATGGTTTAGGTTAGTGGTTAGTTTTAGTTACCGGATGCGAAACGGATGAAAAAGCGGGTTTTTTGGGTAAAAGGCGGGAAATGAGGGCTGATTTCCGGCTTTTAACGGTTTTTGGCCGGCCATCAATCGTAGTTGGCTGGCGTGGAGCGGGGTTTGGCTGGCCATGAACCGTTGGCGGCTGGCCGAACCTGGCCGAAGGCGGGAGCGGAACGGTGGTGCGCCGGCCATGCGCCATGGTGTGCCGGCCAACGGCGGCGGCAGGCTGGGCGGGATTGATCGCTGGCGGGGGAAGAATGGTTGCGGGCCAGCCCACTGCGGCGGACGGACGCGGAGTAACGGCAAAAGAATGGTCTGCGCTATATGCGCGGTTGCGCGGTTGCGCGGTTGCGCGGTTGCGCGGTTGCGCGGTTGCGCGGTTGCGCGGTTGCGCGGTTGCGCGGTTGCGCGGTTGCGCGGTTGCGCGGTTGCGAAAATTTTTTCCAAAATTTTCATGGGGAACAACGGGACGATAATTTTAGCAACGCGGTGAAGTCAAGCGGCGTTTTTTAACTTCTTCGCGGCGGCGGCTTTGAACTTGCGGGCGGGCCAGTAGGGTTGGTCAAAGGCTTCGGTGAAGTCGTAGCCGGCTTGAAAACCGGCGCGGGAATCCTGCTCGGTTTTGGCGAGCAGGCCGCTTTCGATCATGATGAACACCATCTCGCCAAAGTCGGCGCAACTGCGGATGCCCCATTCGCGGAGGACGGTGACGGTCATGGGACCGAATTGCTGGAGGGCGTGCTGGCGGAGGCCGTCGAGGAGTTCGCTCGGGGTGACGTGGCGGCCTTTGACTTTCTTGTCCTTGTTGATGAGCTTCTGGGTGAAGTCGAGGGCTTCGCGGATGAAATGATAAGCGTCGCGCGCATAGCGCGTGTCCTTGGCCAGAATGGTATCCAGCACGGCCTCGAAATTGACTTCTTGCATTTAATTTTTAGCGGCTTGAACCGGCGCAGCGGGATGCGCGGCGCGGTAATACTTCACGGCCAGCCCGGTCAGCAACAGCGTGGCGACGACCAGTAACACGGTGATTTCCTGTTTCGTCAGTCCTTGCACGCGCGCAATGTAGC